>PWJZ01000016.1 GCA_003559855.1 Bacteroidales bacterium | reverse complement strand
TTTCCCGCAGATATCGCAGATTTTCGCTGATAAATATAATTGATTATCAGGAATTTATAATCTGCGTATATCAGCGAAATCTGCGGGAAATAATATTTTTGTACTTTTTAGAGTGGACTCAGTTATTAAAACTTAAAACATTGAAGACATGAAAATCATTTTAACTTACTTGCCAAAAAAAACATTTTTTTGTTATTTATTTTTTCATTAGCACTGATTTATTACCCAGTTTATAGTCAAATAAGCATCAAAGAAACTATGTATGGTTTAAAGCCTGAAATTCGTAGTCAACTTAGCGAACTAAAATGGATGCTTGAGGATCCCCATGGAGGCTGGAGTGAAGTACATTGTCTTTATCCAAATCAAGAAGCATATATGAAGGCAGGATCAATTCCTTATTTCAATATTGATGAATACTTCTGGGTATTAAAGGGCGGAGAATATCCTGAATTATTGGGTGATCAGCAAACAACAAACATTTTCACCATTAGCAATACAAATAACTTTTATTACATAGAAGCAGAGCAACACTGTGCCGAGGGAGGATGGAGCGAAACCACGATAAAAAATCTATATTTTTGCAGAGGTTATATGTATGGCAACTATACCTTCATCGTTTACCCCAATCCTGCTCAAAATAAGTTTTATATTGACGTCAGCACCGGCGATAGAGGCATGCAGGGCGGCGGTTACCAGCCTGATGATGATCTCCTGTTTACCGTCAGGCTCTACGACTGGGACAGCTACCTTGTTCTTACCGATTTGTTTTACAAGTCGGAAGCTCCGCATGCAGTGGATGTATCACACCTTGAAAAAGGAAAATATATCCTGCATATTCTATACGAAAACTATTTGCTGCACAGCCGGCAGGTGGTGCTGAATTAGTTGAACAAAGACCCTTAGGGTTTCCAAAAACCCTAAGGGTCTTACGATTTTTATGTTCTTATCTGTAAAGCCGGGGCACTGCTTAAGGTTCACAGTCCTGTCCTGGCTTTTTTCTACCTTCAGTAAATGAAGCAAAATAACATGCAATGCTGTGAGTTCAGTTGGGGTACGACTCCTTGTTCATAGAGTCAGGAGTCCTGAAACTATTGCCCCTAAAAAAATAACTGGAAAAAATGAAACCCCCATTAACCAAACGTTCACAAAAGAAGATGAACTTAGCGTAAGCGATCTCACGACCGAAGGAAGTAATAATAGTGACGAGTGACGGGTGACGGGTGACGAGTTGTCGACTGTCAATTTGACAACTGTCAACTGTTAAATGGGAGTTGCCGACTGCCAACTGTGGACTGCTGACTAAAAACCAACCCGTTACCCGTTACTCGTTACCCGTTACTTAAATATTAGAAATCAGAACTTTAAATACATGTTATACAAATGAAAAGTTATATAAGAGTAAAATATTAATAAGCCTGACAGCTATTAGCACATAATTGCCTTTCACATTATTATAAAAACCCTTAATTTCGCAACATTATTAATTTGGGTTTTTCCATATTGTACTATTTGCTTTTAGCTGACTGACAGATGAATTATATAGGATTAGACATTGGCTCTATAAGTGTAAAGGGTGTATTAATGGATGCGTCGGGCAATATATCGGACATGCATTATATACGTACACACGGTCAGCCTGTCAAGACCACGCTTAATGTTTTAAGGCGTATAATTTCGAAAGTTTCCGGTGATGATATAAGAGGTATAGCGTTTACGGGTAGCGGTGGCACTCTTATTTCAAATTTGCTTGACAGCTATTTTATCAATGAAATAATAGCACAAAGCAAATCCACAACAAGGCTATATCCCAGGATTCGTACAATAATAGAGATAGGCGGCGAGGATTCCAAGCTTATAAAGCTTGAGCATGATCCGTTAACGGGAGTTTCTCGGCTCAGGGATTTTTGCATGAACACGGTATGTGCGGCGGGCACGGGTTCTTTTTTAGACCAGCAGGCGGTCAGGCTGGGTGTTTCCATAGAAAATGAATTCGGCGAACTTGCTGTAAGATCAACACATCCGCCGAGGATTGCGGGGCGTTGCAGCGTTTTTGCAAAGTCCGACATGATACATCTCCAGCAAATGGCAACCCCCACCCACGACATACTCATGGGGCTTTGCCTTGCCCTTGCAAGAAACTTCAAAAGCAATGTTACTAAAGGGATACCGCTCGAAAAGCCCATTTCTTTTCAGGGCGGCGTAGCTGCCAACAAAGGTATGGTAAAGGCTTTCGAAAAAATGCTTAACATGAGGCCGGGCGAACTCTTCATCCCCGAATATTACGCCCATATGGGCGCTGTAGGAGCAGTCTTTTCAATGCTTGAATCGGGCAATATAAAACCCTTTAAAGGTATTGGTGCACTCGAAGAACATCTTCACACAAAAAAAAGCGATATAAAAACTTATGAGCCATTAACCGGCGATAAACATAATTATTTTGTAAAACCTGGGAAGATAGAGGGAAATTTACCTGTTAACGGTTACCTTGGTGTGGATGTCGGGTCAATAAGCACCAACCTTGCGGTAATAGACGATAACAACAGGGTCATAGCCCGCCGTTATCTTAAAACTGCGGGCAATCCCATAGAAGCCGTCAGACAAGGTCTTTCCGCTATCGGAAAAGAAATAGGCGACAAGGTAGTTATCAGGGGTGCCGCCTCAACGGGATCGGGCAGGTACCTCACCGGCGATTTTATAGGTGCCGACATTGTCAAGAACGAGATTACGGCTCATGCCAGGGGCGCTTTAAACATAGACCGTGATGTTGATACAATTTTTGAGATCGGAGGACAGGATTCGAAATATATCTCACTGAGAAACGGTAAGGTAGTCGATTTTACGATGAACAAGGTATGCGCTGCCGGCACAGGATCATTCCTTGAAGAACAAGCTGAAAAACTCGGCATTAACATAAAGGAAGAATTCGGAGAGCTTGCACTGGCTTCTGACAGCCCGGCAGCCCTTGGCGAAAGATGTACCGTATTCATGGAGTCTAGTCTTAACCACTATCAGCAGCTCGGCACAAAAAAAGAAAACCTTGTGGGAGGGCTGAGTTATTCAATAGTTATGAACTATCTTACTACCGTGGTGGAAGACAGGAAAGTGGGTGATGTAATTTTTTTCCAGGGAGGAACGGCCTTTAACCGCGGGATGAAAGCTGCTTTTGAAAAAATCTGCGGAAAAAAAGTTATAGTACCACCACATCATGACGTGCTGGGTGCTGTAGGAGCAGCCATACTGGCTAAAGAAAACCGAACCGGCAACAATTCCGGGTTCAAAGGTTTTGATCTGGCTAACCGCAATTTCACCGTTGACTCTTTTGAATGCAGCGACTGCTCAAATAATTGTGAGATAAGAACCGTCTCCATCGAAGGGGAAAAACCTTTGAAATATGGCAGCCGCTGTGGAAAGTTTGACGAAGAACGCAGGCAATCCATGGGCAAATCACTGCCCAGGCTTTTCGACGAGCGCGAAAAAATGCTCCTTTCAACTTACGAATATCCCGGTCATATGACTGAAGACAGCCCTGTAATCGGCATTCCACGCACTTTGCTGTTTTTTGATATGTTCCCTTTCTGGAAAGCTTTTTTCAGCGAACTGGGATTTAAGGTAGTAACATCGCCGCCAACCGGAAGAACCCTCATAAACAGAGGTTGTGAGGCTGTCGTCGAAGAGATGTGTTTCCCGGTCAAAGTAGGCTTCGGGCATGTACTTGAACTGCTTGAAAAAAAGATCGATTATTTATTTCTGCCAAGCATTATCAATGCAGAACTGCTCTTCGATAAAGCCACTCACTCCTGCCTCTGTCCGCTTGTTCAAGGTTTCCCATATATGGTTAAAACTGTTGTTAACTTTGAAAATTATCACCCAAAAGTGCTTACACCCGTTTTTCATTTCGGGTTCGGAAGGAAGCATGTCGAAGAAGAATTAAAAAAGTTTGCACTCGGCCTGGGCTATAAAAAGCATGAAATCTTAAAAGCAACCGCAATCGCTTTTAACAGCCTTGAAAATTTTAAGGAAGCTCTGCAGAAACGGGGGCAGGAAGTGCTTAACTCTTTACCCGGGGATTCCCCTTCAGTGGTTATTGTCAGCCGCTCATACAACGGATGCGACCCGGGCCTTAACCTCCAAATACCCGATAAACTGAGGGACCTAAATGTACTGGCTATTCCCGTCGATTTTTTACCACTGAACGAAAATGCAATATTACAATTCCCAAATATGTACTGGCGCAACGGGCAAAGGATACTTTCATCGGCACATGTAATTTCAGCTAACACAAAGCTCAATGCAATTTACATAACAAACTTTGCATGCGGACCCGACTCTTTCATAATGAAATATTTCAGCAAGGTTATGAAAGACAAGCATTATCTCACTCTTGAACTTGATGAGCACAGTGGTGACGCCGGAGTTATTACACGTCTTGAAGCTTTTATAGACAGCCTGGAAAATTCGGAAAAAAAGACTTTTTATACACCTGAAAAATTTATTCCCGACAAAGTGTTCACCAATAACCGAAAAATCTATGTCCCTTATATGGATGACCATGGATACGGAGTAGTTGCTGCCATGCGGTACTATGGCATTAACGCGGAACAATTACCTCTATCTGATGAACAAAGTCTTGAGCTTGCAAAAAGATTTACTACAGGAAACGAATGTTATCCTTTTCTTATAACAACCGGCGATATTTTGAAAAAAGCCTTGTCGAAAGATTTTGAGTCTGCAAAATCAGCTTTTTTCATGCCAACAGCCAACGGGCCCTGCCGGTTCGGCCAATATTGCCACTCACACCAGCTTGTGTTGAAAGAAGCCGGTATGGGTGAAACACAAATGGTACTGCTTGATCAGAACATAAATTATGATGATGATCTGAAAAGCCTTGGCACAGGCTTTCGCCTGCTCGGATGGAAAGCAATTGTCGCAACCGACAGTATGAAAAAACTCTTGTATCATACCAGACCCTATGAAATCAAAAAAGGTGAAACGGACAAGATTTATAAAGAATGTTTGAACTATCTCGAAAAAACCGTAGAAAAAACCGGATCGGTAGGCGACTCAGTACAATACGCCGTTGAAAGGTTCAGATCAATAGAAGTTGACAGGTCGGTGAAAAAGCCGGTTATCGGAATTATCGGTGAGATATATGTTAGATCAAATGATTTCACCAACAATAATATCATCAGACGAATAGAGAATCTTGGCGGCGAAGTGGTAATGCCCACACTACAGGAATGGGTTTTTTATACCGACTGGGAGAGAAAGATAGATTTAAAACGTCTTGGTCATTACGGAAGCTATTTCACCGAACAGATAAAAACTTTAATCCAGAAGCATTTTTCACGCAAGGGTTCGAAACCCATCGCAGGATTAGTTGACCATTTTATATATGAAACTCCCACGGAAAAATTAATGGGATTGTCAGAGCCATATATTACCGAACATTTAAAGGGAGAGGTCACACTAAGCATGGCAAGGGTCGAAGAATATGCCATACACAATCTTAACGGCGTTGCAAACCTTACACCTTTTCATTGCATGCCGGGTACAATAACAAATACTCTGCTTTTTGAGTTTACTAAAAAATACCCCCATATTCCCGTTCTGAAGATGGTTTATGACGGAACCAAGCAACCGGGCGATGAAACCAAGCTCGAAGCTTTTATGTTTCAAGCCAGGCAGGTTATGTAAAATACTAAATAAAACATTGTTCGAAACACGTATATATTATAATCCCGGTAGTTTTCAGAATATCCGTAACTTAAGAAATACGCCGGTTTTCAAACATAGAGCCTTAATTGGCTGTGACAGATATAATGACTTTTCTCCATATAAATATTCACCTTCCCTTTCAATATTGCCGCCCTACCAAAAACTTCCAGTTAAAATTACCGTGTAAGCAGGTTCAACATGCATGGTTTTATTCAGGTCAACTGCGAAACACATTTCATCAAAAAGGAACCGCCAAATACAAACTGAATATGCGGATATAACAAATTGCCTCCCGCGGATTTTTTACTTTCATGACCAAAATCATACATAATTAAATGTCAACAATAATTGTCTGTGAATATTAAACTTTACATCTGTAAGATCAGAAAAAAATAAAAAAGGATCTTTCGCGATTTCGATCAATCCTTAATAACTTTTAATGGTTTAAATAAATGTGTGAATTCAATTAATAAGTGCGACGGAAAATATTTTTGCTGATAACGGGAATCAGAAACTTTTTTATATAAAAAACGTAAAATTTGTAATGATATATTATTTACATTTACAACTTGTTTTGTGAATAAAAACAAACATTTTGACAAAATATGCTCTGTGTGCAATTTTTTGCTGATGATTGAAAATATTAAAAAAATAACGCATGACAATGCTACATTAATAAACTAAACACTATGGGACACAAAACAATTTACCTGACAGGCTCAACCGCTATTGCACCAAAAAAAAGAATGTTTTATAAGATTTTCGGAACTTTGGTGGTAATTTTCAGTGGTTATCAAATCTACACCTATATTATTGAACAAAATTATCTTGAATTAAGCTTTATAAGTGCCGCAGTGCTTTTTTGCACAGGTTTGGGCATTATGTTTACAGGCTTCCAATTAGTAAGTAAAAAGACAAATCAATATATAAGGTTTGATAAAAATGGGATCTTATATAAGCCTTCTTTTCTGAAGGAACCAAAAGCCATAGATATTGACAGTTTAAAAGAGGTTGTTTTTTCGCCAACATGGATTTTGTGCATTTCCGATAAGGAAAAGTTTATGATAGACCTGAGCTGGGTTTCGTCTCATATATCTGCAAAGATTAAAGACACCTTAAAAAATATTGCCGTAAAAAACGAGATAAATATCAAAGGGCATGGCAAGTAGTATTGTGATTTGGCAAATTGTCTGTCATTGGTTTTTACAACCGACCGTCATGATATCATATTTCACTTGCAGGATTTTTCAATGATTATGTTTTGTTTTACTTCCGGCAACTTCGTGCGGAGTTTTGTTTCACTTATTCTTTTCAATGGCGAGTATTTATCAGCTCTTCTTATACGCCCCTGATCATTTATCCTGAGTAAAGTTTCGGGAAAGTCTGTTATTGTAAGTCTTTGCAATGATTTAACTGCTCTTCCGGCGGGGTCAGGCCGGGGTCCTCCCCTGCCTGTTTGTATAACGGGAAAAGCTTTAGCTTCAATAAATTTTCCGGTTTCATCGACATACACTTTTAATATTGGTGCTACGCCATGTTCTCCGTGTAGGTTGAATCTTGCATAGGTGCAAAAGTTACCCAGGCTGTATGCGATAAAGCGATCTTTATAAAGGTCGACGGCTCTTGTTACGTGAGGGCCATGACCAAAAACTATGTCAGCACCGGCATCAATAACACTATACGAAAATTTGCAAACATTCCCACGGTTCTCACCCAAATAATATTCGGTTTCACAGGTAACATTTTGGTGATCAGCTCCTTCGGCTCCACCATGAAATGAAACTATAACTATATCTGCTGCTTTTTTCAAATCTTCCACAATACTTTGCGCATTATGGATATTATGCATGTTTACAGTGCCGCGAAACGGAGAAAATGCTGCCATGCCGATTTTTATGCCATCACGCTCAATTATTGTTGTAGGATGTTCTATTAAGCCCGCAAAACCAATACCTGCTTCTTCAAGCGTTTTAATAGTGCTACGTCGCCCTTTGTGACCAAAATCACCAATATGATTATTTGCAATGCTAAGAAGGTCAAATCCGGCATTGACAAGGTTATCAACATACCGGACCGGCGACCTGAACAGGTAACATAAATCAGGATTATTACAATGCTTCGGAGTGCCACCTTCATCCAGCAAAACGCCCTCAAGATTCCCGAAAGCAACATCAGCACTCTTCAAAATATCTTCAACCGGCTTGAGTAAATAACGCCCGTCATTTGCAGGTAAATAGGAAGTGTTCGGATAACTGGTACCTATCATAATATCACCAACACCAATAACAGATATTACGCCAGGCTTATTGGCATATCTGCCATAGGAAATGACTCCCGTATCTGTACTTGTGTTTGCTATTATATTGTTAGAACCCCAAAAAGCCGATAAGAATAAAATAGACCAGAAAATGTCCTTCATTAATTAACAGTTGTTTAAGCCATGGATTACCACCTTATGAAAATTTTCTCTTTTTACTGACACAAAAGTAAGGAATTTTATCTATATATTTGCCCGTAGATTTTAGAAAATAATATTAACGCATTAAATATTATGGAAAAGAATATGGAATCTGTTTTTTCTAAGTTTACCGGGCAGCGCCATGAATTAATTCAAATACTTCAAAAGATTCAGGAAGAATTTGGTTATCTTTCTGATGAGCAAATTGCCAATGTATCTGAATTTACGAAAGTTCCTAAAAGCAAGGTTTATGGTGTTGCTACATTTTATGAGCAATTCCGGTTTTCCCCCATTGGAAAAAACCATATAATGTTATGTCGTGGAACTGCCTGTCATGTAAAAGGTGCTCCGAGAATTTTAGATGAAATTGAAAATCAATTGAAAATAAAAACAGGCGAAACAACCCCTGACGGTGAATATTCTCTTGAAGCTGTTGCCTGCATCGGTTGTTGTGCTTTAGCTCCTTGCATAATGATAAATAATGAAGTAAAAGCAAATCTGACTCCTGATGAAGTAAAAAACTTGTTTAAGAAAAATTAAATATTAAGAAGAATGGATTTGGAAAACGTAATGAATAAAGCGAAAAAAGGATGGGCTGAATTATATTCAGGAAAAACACCTTTAATTTTAATAGGTGCAGCTACCTGCGGCAAATCTGCCGGAGCTGCCAAGGTTAAGGAAATATTCACGGAGGAAACAAAAAAAAGAAATATTGAATGTAATATAATGGAAGTTGGCTGTATCGGAATGTGCTATGCCGAACCTTTGATTTGTATAAAAAAATCGGATGATCCTTTAGTTTGTTATGGTAATATTACACCCGAAAAAGCATTGGAAATAATCAATTCACATCTTGAAAATGATAATCCTGTTTCTGAATATGCACTGGGAACTATAGGTAAAGGAACATTAAAAGATATACCTGAATTACATGAAACACCCGTATTGAAGAATCAGGTCAGAATTGTATTGAATAATTGCGGAATTATCAGTCCTTCAGAGATCAGTCACTATTTTGCAAATAATGGTTATAAAGGGTTGATAAAAGCATTACAACAAAAACCCGCAGATATTATTGAACAGGTCAGGGAGTCCGGTTTACGAGGCAGGGGTGGTGCTGGTTTTCCCACATGGAAGAAATGGCAGATTTGCAGAGATACAAAAGCAGATAAGAAATTTCTAATATGTAATGCCGACGAAGGCGACCCCGGTGCATTCATGAACAGGTCACTCATTGAAAGTGACCCACATTCGCTAATTGAAGGGATGATAATATCAGCTTATGCGATTGGAGCAAACACCGGCTATATTTATTGCAGGGCTGAATATCCGCTTGCCCTTGCAAGGCTTGATCTTGCTATAAAACAAGCAGAAAATCTGAATTTGCTGGGAGATAATATCCTGGGGTCCGGGTTTGACTTCACAATAAAGGTGAAAGAGGGTGCCGGTGCATTTGTTTGTGGGGAAGAAACCGCTTTGATAGCTTCCATTGAAGGTGAAAGAGGCATGCCCTGTCCAAGACCCCCCTTCCCCGCCGTAAAAGGCTTATGGGGAAAGCCAACCATTATAAATAATGTTGAAACTTTAGCCACTGTTTCAAGAATTTTTCAAAAAGATGCTAAGTGGTTTGCTCAATATGGTACAGATAAAAGTAAAGGAACAAAAACCTTTGCCCTGGCAGGTGAAATAAAAAGAACAGGACTGATAGAGGTGCCGCTTGGAATCACACTGAAAACAATTATTTATGATATAGGAGGAGGAATTCCTGAAGACAAAGAATTTAAAGCAGTTCAAACCGGTGGCCCTTCAGGAGGTTGTGTTCCAAAAGAATTGCTGGATATACCGGTTGATTACGACTCTCTTGTCGAAGCCGGAACAATTATGGGCTCAGGAGGATTGGTGGTTATGAATGAAAACACCTGTATGGTTGATGTCGCACGCTATTTTATCGATTTTACCCAAAAAGAGTCTTGTGGAAAATGCGTGCCCTGCAGGCTCGGAAATAAACAATTATTCAGAATACTTGACGACATTACTAAAGGAAAAGCCGACAAGAAAGACATTGACATGCTGAAAAAACTAGGGCAAAATATTAAAGCCACTTCTCTGTGCGGACTCGGTCAAACCTCACCTAACCCGGTACTCACTACTATTCGTTATTTTAAAAATGAATATGATGCTCATATTGAAAAAAAATGCCCTGCAAAAGTTTGTAAAGGTTTAATATCGTTCGAAATAGATCCGGAAAAATGCACAGGATGTCATATCTGTTTTAAAGCTTGTCCTACTGACGCTATAATCGGAAAACCTAAGGAAACTCATTTAATAATACAGGAAAAATGTATTCAATGTGGTATATGTTACGAAAGCTGTCCTGACAAATTCAATGCAATTAATGTTTTTTCAAGCAGAAATTAACTATTATAAACAAAAACGCTTAAAATACCGTTTATATAATAATAAGCAAATTAATAACAGGAGGAAATCCCTATGATCGGTACAAGAGACAGAAAATATGCTAAAATTGTTGACGAACTTGATAAAAACAACAATATATCGATTATCAGCTGTAATACTTGTGTCCGTCTTTCAGACACGGGTGGTGAAAAAAGAATGAATGAACTGGCAAAACAGTTAAGAGAAGACGGTTTCAATGTTGTTGACGGATATCTTATCACCTACCCCTGTAAAGATGAATATTTTGAAAATATAGAGTTGAAAAAGAATATTGATACGATTATTATGATTTCATGTGCTTCGGGGGTTGCAAACGCTTCATATTATTATCCAAACTGCAAAATTGTTTCCGCCAACGACAGCAGGGGCGTGGTGGTTATCGAAGAAAAAATAACCGAAAACGGGGAAGTAAATAAAAGAAAAAAATTAAGGAGGGTAAAAGTATGATTATCTCTTTGCGTTCAATGTCATACCAGGATCTGAAAAAACAACTTTCCAAAGACGATAAGATCGTCTTATGGAGCTGCGATACTTGTGTCAAGCATGTGGGTTTTGGCGGTTACGATAAGATGACAATCCTGGAAAACATGCTGAAAAATGACGGTTATAATGTGATAAAAAAAGAGCTGATAGCAGTTTCGTGTGTGCCCGACATGATTGAAGAAAGAAAAAAGAACATTGCAAAAAAAGATGCTTTTGAAGAGGCAACAGTAATAATACCTCTTACATGTGAAGCGGGTTGGGATGAACTAAAAGAAATATTTCCGGACAAAAAAATAATCAAGGTATTGAATACCGTCGGTGTCGGGATATGCTCCGGGAAAAGAGGAACAATTTTAACCAATCCGTTTGAGGATCTGGATCTGGAGCCAAACCCAAAGGGTATATCAATGAAACAAACAGCAAAGAAACTTAATCTTTACGACACCTTCTTTAATGAAGATGAACAAATTACCACCGAAAAAAAGGAGCCTGTTGAAATAACTATTGACGGGGAAAAGGTAACGGCAAATAAAGGGGACACATTGCTTAAAGCTTGTCTGGATAACGGTTTTAAAGTTCCTCATTTGTGTTATACGAAGGTTCTGGGCGGTGATGCTGTTTGCAGGCTATGCCTGGTAAAGGTGGAAGGAATGAGAGGGCTGGTAGCTTCATGCAGCATCAATGTTGAAGAAGGCATGAAAATTACCACCGATGATGATGAATTGACAGAATATCGTCGTATAAATCTGGAATTACTGCTTGCATCTCAAAATCACGATTGCCTCTTTTGTACTCATAATTACAAATGCGAATTACAGGAGCTGGTTAACGACCTGGGTGTTGAGGACAAAAACTTCAGACATGAAAAAGGTTTGAAGCCCATGGACGATTCAAGCATGGCTTTTGTTTACGACCCTAACAAATGTATTTTATGTACAAGATGTATCCGGGCCTGTGACGAGCTGGCGGGAAAACATAACCTGGCATTATTGCATCGCGGTTACGACAGTACTATATCACCGGGTTTGGATACAAACATGGAAAAAAGCGACTGCGCCACCTGCCTTGCCTGTGTTTTCGCTTGCCCGACAGGAGCTTTAAGCGAAAGAATGAGAAAATTCGACGGAAAAGAATGGAAACCGTCAAAATTACATGGCTATTATCAATAAAAATTCTCCGGTTATAATCAGACTTTTTAAAAACACTCCAAGAATTACCACGAATAATTGGACATTTTTAATTTATGCAATCATATTGAACAGTTGTATTTTATTGTTTCTTAGTATATTTTAATGTTTTTTGGCTTATACTAAATATTAGAACGAACTATGTGAAAACTATGTGTCCTATGCGCCTACGTGTTTCAATTTATATTTTTTTATTTTCTTTTGAACCACATAGGTACATAGTACACATAGGGTATTAATTCGATCCATTGGTAAATCAAACTAAAGTTTTTTGTCCTTGCTTAATAATATTTTTTATTGTCCATTTATACGGTACTTGTCTGTGTTATATCGCTCATTATTTGCATGTTACTTTGTTTTACTGGTTAGTGTGATGAAATATTTTTAAGAAGTCTGATAATATAAATAATTTAAAATTTTTACCTTTGCACAACAAACAGTGAAATCCTGCAAATGATTTTTGAAAATCAGGTTTTGCAGGTAATTAAGTTGGCTGCTTAAGTTTCACCAAATACCTGAAAATGGGTTTTTATCTGAAAAAAGTATTCCCTCATGCCGCACTGGGCATTTGGGAGATAAACGAACCGATTGAGGAAATCTTTTCAAAGGTCGAATTGTCAAGACAGGAACAAACTATATTCTCCTGTCTTAAAACACCTGAAAGAAAGCAACAATGGCTAAGCTACAGGCTTATACTTCCTTATCTTGTTAGGCCGAAAGAAAGAAGTTCAATTGATTACGACAAGTTTGGCAAACCATATCTCAACAATGGTGTAAAACATATTTCAGTATCACACTCAGGGAAATTCTCGGCTTTGATAGCCAGCACCAAACATTCTGTAGGTATTGATATTGAAAAGATACAACCCAAAATAGTTCACCTCGCAGAAAAATTCATGAACAGCTATGAACTGGATCAAATCTCAAGCTGCCATGAAATTGAATCGCTATACCTGGTATGGACAAGCAAAGAAGCAATTTACAAGCTTTACGGAAAAAAAGACATTCTTTTTAAAGATCATATAAACATATTGCCATTTGACTTCAAAGGTCAGGGAGCCATAACCGGCGAAATAAACACCCCCGGCTTCAGAAAACAACTGAGCATCCAATACCAGGTTGTAGAAAACTATCTTATGGCTTTCACTATTGATAATCAGCTTCAACTACAGGATCATGCATGATCAGACCGAAAGGCTTATTTTATATCAGCTTTGTTAAACAAGTCAGCACCTATTCAAAAGTTGGTGCTTTTCTATTAAAGGTTAATTCTTTTAAACAAAGAAAATAACTGCTCTCTCAAAAAATCTTAAATTTGCCAAAACTAAATCTAAATAAATCAAAACTGTTTTAAGTCTTATTTTATTAATTAGTGTTTGTCTATAAAGTCGAACAATTATCTATAATTGAATAATGAAATAACAAAAATCAAATAACAAAAATCAAATAAATTTCAATTTTCAAAATTTCAATGACCTAAACAAGCCGGGCTCGTTTGAAATTTAGAAATTGGAGTTTGGAATTTATTTGTAATTTGATATTTGGTGCTTTTTAAAATTTAAGTTAGACATTATAGACAGACTCTAATTAGTTCAATTTATAATATTGAGCAAATTATTTTTCAAATAACTATTAGAGAATGAGTATCTACCTGAACATTTGCAATAGCGCCAAAGAAAATCGTAAACAACTTGCTATACTTATTGATCCGGATAAGACTTCACCAGTCAATGCAGAAAATATAGCCCGTGAGAGTGATAAACTGGGGGTAGATTACTTCTTTGCCGGCAGCAGTTTACTTATCAATGGCGACCTTGAAACCTGCATCAAAGCATTACGCAGCAATGCGGAAGTTCCTGTTGTTATTTTTCCGGGCAACAATCTTCAGATAAGTTCACAGGCTGATGCCATTTTGTTACTGTCGTTGATATCGGGCAGGAATCCCGAAATGCTTATAGGCAACCATGTAATTGCGGCTCCACAAATAAAGAGTTCGGGCCTTGAAGTAATACCTACAGGTTATATACTTATCGATTGCGGACGGATAGCATCGGTACATTATATGAGCAACACATTGCCTATACCGCCGGACAAGCATGACATTGCAATATGCACTGCCATGGCGGGTGAAATGCTGGGACTGAAAACCATTTACCTTGACGGAGGAAGCGGTGCCGATAAACCTGTGCCTGCAGAAATGATAAGACTTGTAAAAGAGCATATAAAAGTACCCCTAATTGCCGGGGGCGGAGTTTGCAATGCAAATCAAGCATCTGAGATCTGGAATGCAGGTGTCGACTTGCTGGTAGTGGGAAACGCCCTGGAAAAAGATGCCGGGCTTATTGAACAACTTGTCAATATGAGAAATGAACTGAACAGCCCCGGTGACGGTTTTACACCATAACATAGTGATAAGGCAAACTTTACGTTATAAAAACCCGTGCATGATGAATATTATTCAGGTAACTTTTAACCGGAATGTTTAACAAGCTGAACGGATGATTTTTAATTTAATCAGAGGGTTGAGTGTCGAGATTTTTTATTAACACAATTTATACGGAATGTGCGGAATTACAGGTATATACTTCCTTAACAATCAAAAACCCGGTGAATATAAAAACCGGGTTCGCAGTGCGGTAAACACATTGCACAGCAGAGGTCCTGATAATTCGGCGGTTTATACCGGCACAAAAGCATTGCTGGGTCATTCAAGGCTTTCTGTTATTGACCTTTCTGAAGCTGCATCTCAACCATTTACTGATCCTGCAAACAGGTACACTATCGTTTATAACGGTATAATATATAATTTTAAAGACCTAAGGGAAAAGCTGCAACAACAAGGCTTCAGATTCAGATCACATAGCGATACCGAGGTTCTTCTTTACCTATACATTCATAAAGGAATAAAATGCCTTGATGAACTCAACGGATTTTTTTCTTTTGCTGTTTATGATAATACTGAGAGAACCTTATTTCTTGCCCGCGACAGGTTTGGCATCAAACCGCTTTATTTTTTCCACGATAATGAAAAATTTATTTTTGCTTCCGAGATGAAGGCACTCCTTAAATATGACATCCCGAAAACCATCGATAGCTCATCATTGTTTACCTATCTGCAATTGAATTATATCCCGGGTCCGTGGACAATTTTTGAAAACGTAAAAAAATTATCACCCGGTCATTTTTTACATGTTAACAGCTCTGCCGATATTCAGGAAAAACAATATTATTCACTTCCCGTTTCCCTGAAAAACAGGGATAACAGTTTATCTTACGGGCAGTCGTGCAATACATTACACAATTTGCTTGAGAGATCAGTTACATGCAGGCTGGTATCTGATGTTCCGCTGGGCACATTTCTCAGTGGAGGTATAGACAGCAGCATTATAACTGCTTTGGCTGCCAAAAATATTGATAAATTAAACACTTTTTCCATAGGGTTCAAAGACGAGCCGATGTTTGATGAAACCCGGTATGCAAACATTGTGGCCAGAATGTACAATACCAATCATACCGTTTTCAGTCTGACTAATGACGATCTTTTCGATTGCCTTTTTGATGCTGTCAACTACCTTGATGAGCCTTTTGCTGATTCTTCCGCACTTGCCTTATATATTCTTTCGCGGCATACCCGTGAAAAAATCACCGTTGCTTTATCGGGTGACGGAGCCGATGAGCTGTTTGCAGGGTATAACAAGCATATGGCTGAATACCGCACATTATATCCGGGTTTCAGAGAAAAACTGGCATCATCGTTATATCCCTTTTTATCAAAACTGCCACAATCGCGCAATAATCCATTGTCAAATAAAATACGTCAAACGGTACGTTTCGGTGAAGGCGTTAAGCTGCCTGCACCCGAAAGATACTGGCAATGGTGCAGCATATCTGATGAAAAAATGGCAGCATCTCTGCTGGTTGACAATAACGTAGCGGAAAATTACAAAATACGTAAAAAACAACACCTTGGAATATTTGCAGACACACCTGATACTATCAATAAAACATTATATGCCGATATGAAACTGGTTTTGCCTTTTGATATGCTTACAAAAGTTGACATGATGTCAATGGCAAACTCCCTTGAGGTAAGAGTACCGTTTCTTGATCATCATGTGGTTGAATACGTAATGTCATTACCTGAGAATTTTAAAATTGACAAATACAGACGGAAAAAAATCTTGAAAGACACATTCTCATATTTGTTGCCAGGGGAAATAATGAGCCGTTCAAAACAGGGGTTCGAAGTGCCTCTGCTTAAATGGTTCCGTAATGAACTAAACAGTTTTATCAACAATGATATCCTGGAAGAAAACTTTATCATTGAACAAAACATATTCAACCCGTTGGAAATTAAAAGGCTTAAAGAAAAATTGCATTCACCTAATCCCGGTGAAACACCAGCAAGGATTTGGAGTTTGATTGTTTTTCAGCAATGGTGGAAAAAATTTTTTTTGTAAATACGAAAAACCAATATTGGTTTACATGGAAATTTTTTATAGCTTTGTAGCAAAATTTTATCTGTCTGCTAGTTTATGTTAAGAGTATTACGCATATTAAACCGGTTTAATCTGGGTGGCCCTACCTATAATGCTGCATACTTGACCAGGTACATGTATCCCGACTTTGAGACCTTGCTGGCAGGTGGTGCAAACGATCGTTTTGAAAAAAACTCGGAATACATTATCAATCAATTAGGTATCAAAGCGCACACAATTTCCTGCATGCACCGGGAAATTTCGATATTTAAGGACTATAAGGCTTTGCAACAAATAAAAAACATTATACGTGATTTCCGTCCGCATATTGTACATACCCATGCATCAAAAGCCGGTGCACTTGGCAGGCAAGCGGCTATACACCTCAGGGTACCGGTTATTGTGCATACTTTTCACGGGCATGTTTTTGATTCATATTTTAACAACATGAAAGCCGAACTTTACAAAACCATTGAACGAAGGCTTGCTAGCAAAAGTTCGGGTATAATTGCGATCAGTGAAAATCAAAAGTACGACCTTGAAAAAAAATACAAGATCTGCGAAAGCCAAAAAATTAAGGTCATCCCGCTGGGTTTTGATCTGAGCCGCTTCAGGGAAAATATGGAAATGAAACGTTTTGAGTTCAGAAACAAATACCGTATAAAGCATGATGAAATAGCCATAGGAATTATCGGCAGGCTTGTACCGGTAAAAAATCACGAAATGTTTCTTGTTTCCATTAAACAACTATTGGATAAAACTTCAAAAAAGATAAAGGCTTTTATTATAGGTGATGGAGAACTGCGCAGGTTTCTTCAAAGGAAAACATCGCAATTGAACATGGATCAAATATCGGTTAACAGTTATATCCCGCCAAACGATGCCCATATTACATTTACAAGCTGGATAACAGAAATGGATAAAGTTAATGCCGGAATGGATGTTATTGCACTTACTTCGCTCAATGAAGGCACCCCTGTCAGCCTTATCGAAGCGCAAGCTGCAAACAAACCTATAGTGACAACTGCGGTTGGAGGTATTGAAAATGTCATCTTGCCAAATAAAACAGCATTGATCTCGCAAAATAATCCCGACGACTTTTCAGAAAAACTATTACAACTTATCGAAAATGAAGAATTAATGGAAAACTTGTCAAAAGAAGGCTGGAATCACGTAAGAGACAAATATCATTACAAAAGGCTCATTAAGGAAATGTCCAATTATTATTACGAGCTTCTCGACAAATCAAAGATTAGTTACAACGTGCCGGTTGCTGTTTAATAATCATGCTTATTAATAAAAATATTTACCGGCAAAACCCAGGTGTAAAAATTTTTAACAACATTCTATGCTTTCCGATTGATTTGAATTTTGTACCTTTATATTATTCTAAATAAAAGGAGTAATAACAATGAAGACAAAGGCTCAAAAAATACGGTTTAGTATTTTTCTCATAATCAGTATCGGGGTTTTATTTTTATTATTAGGCTATTTTACTGCCCGTCATCTTTTTCAACAAAAAAGCACTTATTATGTAGCTTATCATGACGTATCGGTCAGTGGTCTTGAAGTTGGAAGCCCTGTTAAGTTCCTGGGTATAAACATTGGATCAATTTCTGATATAAGAATAAACCCTGATGATATAAGCAGCATTATAGTTGAGTTATCTATACGACAAGATGTTCCCATTAAGGAGGATGCCGTGGCAGATATAGTTTCAATTGGCATTACAGGGCTTAAAACCATCGAAATAAGAGGGGGCAGCCATGAAGCTGATTTATTGGAAGAGAATCGGTTTATCAATGCAGGTACTTCTTTGGCAGAAGATATTACTGGCAAAGCTGAAATTATTGCCTTTAAGGCCGAACAAGTATTAAACAACCTCCAGATATTTACACATCCCGACAATCTGGAGAAAATAACACATACTATAGAAAACATATCTGATCTTGCAGAAAATGTTAATTCAACAATTTCAAAAGCCGATGATATGATAGAAGAAAACCGTCTGAATATCCGGGAAACGGTTTTTAACTTCAACGAACTAAGCACGCAACTAAACAAAACCAGCAGGGATCTCGACAATGCCGTTGTAAGAGTTAACGAAATTGTATATAGCGATACCATTGATCAGGTTTTGGGAAACCTCAGTGATATTTCTTTAACGCTGAGAGAAGCAAACCTAAGCAGGTTGATAGAAAATTTTGCAGATCTGACAGAGCATACACAGAGATTACTGACAAAAATTGATGACGATCTTGATCGCTCAAGCCAGGATTTATCGGAAAACCTATCATTGCTTAAAATTACTTTAGAAAATTTAAGCGAAACTTCCAGAAAAATAAATGCCGACCCATCAATACTTATGAGAAGGGGAAGAGTGCCGGAAGGTCCCGACCACAGACTGACAGATGATTAATGTATTTGGTTTAAAAAAACTTTATACTTGCCACAGAGATATAATAACAACTAACAAATCAACAAACAAGATGAAGAAAATATTCTTTTTTTCACTGATTTTTTTAATCTTTATTTACGGATGCCGGCAGCAAAAACAGGTATCTAAAAGATATTACGTAATTGAAACACCGGCTAAAGAAAACCTGGTTTTAAAAGACTCTCTGACCACAATCAATAAATATTGTGAAGTTGTACCTGTGGTTATATTTCCTGCTTTTGCCTCACACAAGATAGCTCTCCGTGGTAACACTCACGAAATAGAATACTTCGGCAATCATGAATGGGCTACCAGACCATCTGATAATCTTACAACTATCATTGTCAATTTCTTCGACAGATATAAGGTATTTAAAGGAGCAGATACCAGGTATTGGAGAGTAATTCCCGATTACCGATTTGAAACAACCATATACCAGTTGGAAATCATTGATGACAAAGATGGCTTTTTAGCACATCTTAATCTTGAGTTCAGATTGGTTGATATTAATAAAGATAAAACCATTCTAAAACATACAGCCGACAGGTACCAACCCCTGGATAAAAGAAAAATAAATTATTTCGCTGAAGCTATCAGTGAAATGTTTTATAATGAATTGTACAATGTCTCAAAAAAAATTACAACAATAAAGGAATAAAAACTGGTGAAACAGTTCTTAATAAATGATTAGCGGTTTGATAACCGGGCTTTTTTTGTGCAAACAACTGCTGTGAATGAAAAACGATAATAATAAAAAAATAGCTTCTCAAAATCAGCTTAAGTACAGGCTGGAAGGCAGCACATTATATTTATACAATTCGTTGAATTTTGCCCATTCAGGAGATTTTGTAAATGATATGCTAAAACGATTGAAAAATTATAAATCGCCTGAATTAATTATAAATTTAGCAGGTTTGACAGAAATAGACAGTGCGGGTGTTGCAGCGATCTTTTATCTTAAAAGAAAAATATCTGAAAAAAATATTGATGTGTCAATTACGGAAGCATCAAACAGAGTAAGTAAAAAGCTGGAGTTATTTGGTCCGGACAAAGCAACAACAAGCTCTAAAGTAAAGAAAGCTCCTTTTTTAGAATCTTTGGCAATCAGACTGCAAGATTTTTTCACATCTTACATCTCAGAATTCATATTACTTAGTGCGGATGTTTTTTACTGGACATTACACGATCTTTTTAACCCCAGGTCCCGCCGTAAAGGAGAAGTATTAAATCAGGCTGTTTTGATTGGAGTAAACGCAACATTGATTGTTGTAGTCATGATGTTCATAATCGGTCTTGTAATAGCGTTGCAATCATCAGCCCAGTTACGGCATTTTGGAGCTAACATATTTGTTGTTGACTTAACTGTTATTGCAATGATGGCACAGATGGGGCCGCTTATTACGGCTATACTTGTAGCCGGCAGAAGCGGTTCGGCAATTGCTGCGGAAATAGCAACCATGAAAGTTACGGCAGAGCTCGATGCTTTGAAAACCATGGGGCTCAATCCAATAAGATTTGCGGTGATACCTAAAATTTACGGCTGTCTAAGCACTATGCCATTTCTGACAATCCTTGCCAATATTGCAGGTATTGCAGGAGGAATGTTAGCCGCATACCTGTTTCTTGATATTTCACCGGAAGTGTTCATTAATAGAATGGGACATTCCATATATAGTAAAGACATTATGACGGGTATTGTAAAAAGCCTTGTTTACGGAAGTATTATAGTGCTTACAGGAAGCTTTTTTGGCCTCAGGGTCAAAGAAGGTGCCGAAGGAGTAGGGAAAAGTACTACCGTGGCCGTAGTAGTGGCTATATCATTGGTTATTATAGCCGATAGTATTATGGGATTGATTTTTTATACTTAATCAAGTTCAGTTCGAAATTTGTTTGACGTTATTTGGCATTTGGTGTTTCGACGTCTGATTAATTGTAAAAAAAAGCTCAAATAAATTACACAACTATTAAATTTATGAAAAACCAATAAATTCATGGCTTCAGATAAAATTATAGAAGTAAACAGGCTCTCCGTATCTTTTGATGGCAAAACTGTTTTGTCTGATGCATCTTTTTCTGCATACAATGGAAATATAACGGTAATATTGGGCGGCAGCGGTTCCGGAAAAACCACTGTTTTTAAACATATATTAGGCTTATACCCTGTTGAACCCGGAAAAATATTTTTATTGGGAAATGATATTGCTACTCTTGATGAAAATGAGCAGAACAAGCTTTATTTAAAAATGGGCGTTTTCTATCAAAATGGTGGCTTGCTGAGCTCCCTTACAGTTGGGGAAAACGTAGCCTTACCGCTTGAACAACATACTGATCTGCCGGATGAGATAATTAAAGAAATTGCTTCTCAAAAATTAAGCCTTGTCAATTTAAATGATACATACCATATGTATCCATCACAATTAAGCGGGGGAATGTTCAAAAGAGCGGCCCTGGCAAGAGCAATAGTAATGGATCCGCAAATGTTGCTATGTGATGAGCCGGGATCCGGTTTAGACCCCGTTTCTTTGGCTTCATTAGATAACCTGATAATAGAACTGAAAAAGCAACTGCAAATGTCTGTTGTAATGGTTACTCACGAAGTGTCAAGTATCTTGCGTATAGCCGATAGAATAATATTTCTGGCCGACAGTAAGGTAATATTTGAAGGCCCAGTATCCGATGCATTGTCTTCCGATAAAAAACCCCTTATTAATTTTTTCAATAAAAGTTAAGGTCAATACAATTAAAATCTTGCCGAATATCTATAGGCTTTAGGTGCAATATTTTGCACAAAAAAATTAAAAATTACGGCTCTTTGAAAACCCGGTATCAAAATTTCATTCCCAAATACCACATCGAATCAATTATTCTGAACTTCTGTTTTTTAATAACACTCATAATTCATACGCACAATTTGTTTTGCAAGATAAAAGAAGATTATCTTAAAAAAATTTTAATGAATTTTTTTTGAATTTGTCTTATATATATTGTATCTTGCAAATAATTAGAAAAAAATTAATGTCGAACTTTATAAAAAACTAAAAACTATGAAAGAATCAACTGGAAAAACAATAGCAGGTTTTATTTTTGGTGCGGCTGTAGGGCTAGCTGCCGGTATGTTGTTTGCACCACGAAGCGGAGTAGAAACACGTAAAAAAATCCAGCAAAGGGCCAAAGAATATACCGACGACGTATCACAAAAGATCTCTTCAAAACTGGATGACATACGCGAGTATGTCGGCGAAACAGGTAAAGAGGTTAAGGAGAAAGCGAAAAAGACCAAAGAGTGATCATAATAACGATCCGATAACCATTAAACATATATTCAATGAAAGGCAACACATTGCTTGAAACCATTTCCGAGCTGAAAGTGAACCTGCAAAAATACCTGGAAACCAAGGTTTCATATTATGGTCTTTTGGCTTTTGAAAAAGCTATAAAGCTTTTAACTTTATTCGTTTCTCACGGAATTGTTCTGATAGTTCTTACCATATCGCTGGTATTTCTTTCAGGTGCCGCTGCCATTTATATTGGCAAACTTATCGGGTCATTTGAGATAGGATTGTTAATTGTGGGTGGTTTTTACTTTTTGCTCGGATTGGTTTTGTACATTTTCCGCAACAAAATATTCAGCCGGTGCATTATCAGGACAATGCTTAAAATGTTTTTCCAAAAAGATGATTAATAATAAATCCTTGTGAAAGATGATAGAAGCCAAACGTCTAAAAAGAATCCGTAGTCTTCAGGATATAAAGCTAGAAAAAGCCAAGCTACGTTATCAAATGCTTATAGCAGAAAGGGACCTGCTTGAAAATATGAGATATGCGGGCGATTTTTTTACCATCGGTTCGATAATATCGCGCATCAGCCTGGGCCTGACAGTGGCTCTTAAAACTTACAGGCTGGTCAGCAATATTTTCGCACCTAGAAAGAAATCATCCAATAGCCAAAATGACGAATATTAGATTATTTGTTATTTTTCAATTTCGCTATCAAAAAGGATTTTCATATTTATTATTTCCGGGCGGCTTCCCGTACGCACGGGAGGCCCCCATGTACCGACACCCGATGTAACATATACCTGCATATTGGCTACTTTACCGTATCCACGGCTCACTTTGTATATTGCCGAAGTAATATAATTCAGCGGCCATAGCTGACCATGATGAGTGTGACCTGAAAGTTGCAGATCAATACCCACCCTTGCCGCCTTTTGCAAATTAACAGGCTGATGATCGAGCAGCACAACAGGATATTCCTCACATGTAAGTGTAGCCAATTCTTCAAGAGGCTGCCTCTTTCTGCCGGTAAACCTGAACATATCAGTGTCTTCCCTTCCTATTAAATAAAAGCTGCCGTCGATCTTCAGCACACTATCGCGGATAAAAACAATTCCGTGCTTTTCAAGATATTCAACCGCATCATCAGCACCACCTATATATTCATGATTACCGGTTACAGCATAAACACCAAGAGGAGCATCCAGCTTTTTTAAAGTATGACCGATATCTTGCCTTAATACCGGCTGCAGATCCTCGTCAACCAAATCACCCGCTATCATTATAATCTCCGGGCCAATTCGGTCTATTTCCGATATTATTCGTTCCAGCCTGCCATTACCCACTATGGTACCAAGATGAATATCCGATATAAGAACAGCATGAAGCGAATCCCTGCGACCAGCCGCTTTAGGAATATCTATTTCAACATTCTTAATAACCGGCTTTATGGAATTTAAATATCCAGCAAACAGCAATACACCAATAACAGAAAGTGAAAACCAGAACAAATAAAACCGGAATTTTTCTCCGAAAACCAATGACGGCAAATATGGCACAAAACTGTTTGCCAATCTCAGCAAATCAATTAATAAACAAAAAAGAAAAAAATAGAGCAGGGCTGCAAGCCAGAAAGAACCAACCCAAATCAAAAAATCACTGAAATAAGACAGGTAAAGTTTTTCAATTATCCTGCCTGCCGGATATGCTGACACCAAAAACCAGAAAAAAATGGTAATGTACAACTTAAGCAAAGGATATGATGCTATTGCCAACAAACCTTTCCTGAAAATATAAACATTGGCTGAAATATAAACCGTAATAACAATGAAGAAAAAAATAAAGAATGACATTTTCACAACTTCTCACAATAAAAGATAAAATTATGATTCTTTAATGAAAACAAACCGGCTTTGCCGGCAATAAAACTAATTACAAAAATAGTGTGAAAAAAGTCATTCCACACTATTTTGCCTCAGCAAAATCATTCGACTCCACAATTGCCTGAATAAGAATAAATAAGGAAAAATATTTTTTAAATTATCTTTTTTATCATTTTTTTTTGGAAAATCAGATTTATTTGTTTATCTTTGCTTGCAAATAAAAAAGAGTTTTTATACACCAAATTTAAGTGGCATACATTATCATAATAAAGCAGATAATGGATGCCAGCTTTTTTATACTCAAAAACGAAGGTTTTATAAACTTTGTTAACAAATAATTTGCCATGTTATTTAGGGTAAAAATAGAATGGTTGTTACGAAAAAAAGATATGCTTATAAACAACGCATTTACGGCTATTCATGCCGGTTTCGTTCATCCTTGTCATTTTATTTTTATCCTGAAGAAAATTCCTCAACCTGAAGATAAGTCAGGGTTGACCTTTCCCTTAGGTTTAATTATTAACAAGAGGGAGTTATTGTAGGTTTAATATAATCTTTATTTAACTCCCGTTTCACTGGCATAAAAAATACAATGCCTGCGGGCAGTTTTTGTAAAAAAATTTTAAAATCAATGACATGAATGAAGTTAAGTATTTTACGGAGGAGGGTTTGCAAAAATTAAAAAAAGAGCTTGAAAGGCTTAAGTCTGTTGAAAGGCCTGCAATATCTCAGCAGATTGCTGATGCTCGTGAAAAAGGAGATCTTAATGAAAATGCCGAATATGATGCAGCCAAAAACGAGCAGGCAATGCTTGAGCTAAGGATTTCAAAACTTGAGGAAACCTTGAGTAATGCGAGAGTTATTGATGAAAAACAACTGGATAATAAGAAAATAGCGATACTCAGTAAGGTCAATCTTAAAAACATAAAAACGGGAGATGAAAAGACCTATACGATTGTTCCTGAAAATGAAGCCGATATCAAAGCCGGGAAGATATCGGTCAATTCTCCCATAGCTCGTGGTTTACTGGGCAAGAAGCCCGGAGATATCGTTGAAATAAAAGTACCCGCAGGCACATTTTCCTTTGAAATACTTAACATATCAAGATGATAAAAAAATTAAAGTGCTGCCGTTAATAATTACCCGTTATACTTTATTTATAAACGTTTTAAAAATACATGAATAAATTTGTATTAACTTTTTAATGATAATAACATAAAAAACAAAATTATGGGAAGTGTATTTACAAAAATCATAAACGGTGAATTGCCATGTTACAAAGTAACCGAAGACAGTAATTATCTCGCTTTTCTTGACATCAACCCGTTGGCAAGAGGTCATACGCTGGTGATACCCAAGAAAGAGGTAGATTATATTTTTGATGTTGAAGATGAAGACTATAAAGGATTGTTTATGTTTGCCAGGAAAGTAGCCAGGGGCATAGACCTTGCAATTGAATGTAAACGTGTGGGCATTGCGGTTCTCGGTCTTGAGGTACCTCATGCACACATTCACCTGATTCCTATAAATAGTATATACGATATTGATTTCAGCAAACCTAAGCTGAATCTGTCAGATAAAGAGTTTAAACAGATCTCCGTCTTGATCTCTGATAAAATTGAAAATCCGGAATGACTTTTTATTGCCTAAAGCTGATCAAAAAACATTCAAATTATAAAAAAAGCATCCGTTTCTTCCTTTGTTAACAGAAAAATATGCTGAAAAGAAAAACAGCCATATACAAGCTAAAACCAATATATGGCTGTTTTTGGCAGTGGTACCACCCGGACTATATTAAACATTTCTGTAATACCTGCTGCAAAGGCGTTTAAAAAACATCTAAAATGTTAAATGTGACCGTTTTGGAGTCATTTCACAAAAGCCGCCTTCAAAACCCTTAATTTATAGGATCTATTTTTTTTTAATCTCTGCTTTTTATCACCGTCTATTTTTCCTATCTATTTGTATTACCGTTTGCTAATTAAAAATTTTCATCCTACTTTTTCCGGCATAGAAACGAATATAATTAACCGATTGCAGCAATATTATATCATAGTAATACATTTAATTATTTCTGGGATACAAAGAATTCTTTGGTTTTAACTGCTATATGCCTTTGCACATCTATGAGGGCCTGAATCAGTAGCTGACAATACTGATTTAAAAGAATTTTGGCTTTAAATTTTAAAGAAAATTGGTGATAAATAGCTTTTAAAAGTTCACAAACGCAAAATCGACTGTTAAAGATGTGACATTTCTCAAAAAATCACGACATCTTTCAAAAAATCACGACATCTTTCAAAAAATCACGACATCTTTCAAAAAATCACGACATCTTTCAAAAACCCCGACATCTCTCAAAAAATCCCGGCATTCCTCTCTGAAAAATAAAATATCTGCACGTATTAATAGAAGTTACTAAAATTTCGTAAAACCTCACATTTACTGCATAACTGAAAAGCACGGCTTATTCTGTGATTTACATTCGTAACCGCTAAATCACAACAATACAGATGTGAATCAAAGAGGCTAATTTTAATATTGAAAAAAAAAGACACAAAAAGGCTCTGAATCAATGATAATAGGAATTATAAAATAATAACATGTTTGTCCTTTTTGTTTTTTTAGAGTTATTGAATTTTACAATAAAAACATCATGAGCCATGGACCAAAAAAACATCGATAAAAAAATTTATTTCGAATTAACCCCCGAACAATTTCAAAGTCTGGTAAAAGACGCTCTAAAAGATTTTGGGTTGAGACCGACACCGGTAGAAAAACAGGTATTCACCATTAACGCAGTGGCTAAAAGACTGGGCATGGCGCACAACACGGTGAAAAAACTATGCAGAAACGGCATTATCAAAACAACTAAATGCGGAAGGATACCCGAAGATGCTCTCAGCGAATATCTGGAAAATAAAACCCGAAATAGTTGATTTATTTTCTGGCTCCGGCAGGTTTATGGTTTTTATAAAAAATTACACGTGATGGAAAAAACATTTAAAACGAAAATGCTCAGCAAAGCGCCCCTTAGGCCGATCAAAGTTGATCGCCGGAAACTTGTAACCGCGAAAACTTACGCGAAAAGAGAAAAGATAGCTCTAAAAACTGTCTATGACTGGATCTCGAAAGGAAAATTGAATACCGACGATATAGATGGAGTTACATTCATCGTTTTGCCTTGATTTTTTTTTATTAAAATCGGTAAATAAATTCTGAAACCTAAAACAAAAACGCAAACAAAACTCAAGGAAAAATGGAAACAAACAACCAAGTGCATTATACCAAAGATTTCGATCCAAAAGCTCAGTAAAATCGTATAAAAAGGAGCATTTGGATAGATCAATGATTCATTAATTATTTCTTTAATGGATTTAAGTGATAGATTTATTTGTGAAGCTTCATCAAGCCAAAGAGATGCATCATAAAGATTGAATGATTTTAACACAATATTAAGAAAAACAATGATTGTTAAAAAATACCATGGCTTTTCATCAATTTTGTTTAATAAAGCTTCAAAAGCAAATTCAGTTTTTTTTATAACACCCATATTAATCAATTTTGTTTGCGGTTCTTTGAAGTAATCAAAAATACATATTTTTTCTTTAGCTGATTTAATAAACCAAAAAAACCAAAACAGTAAATAATGAAATCCTAATGCTAACACATAAAACAATACCCAAAAACCTATAAAAAAACCCTGATAACCTTTTACTGCAAGCTTTTTGGTCTATCTATCACCTGTTCAACACAACCTCTGTTTGCTTTACTTATATTTCCTTATAGCTTATAGTATCATCAAGTAGGCATTTTTTTTATAAAGTTTTTTAAGCCGGAATTGACATAATTTAAAAGGTATTTCATATTCAGAACTCTTTTTGTTCGTTAGAAACGCTCTTTTGAAGTCGATTTTTCAATATCGAATCAAAACGTACATAATCTAACGTGGAACAATAAAAAATTGCTGGCATATCTTAGTATTCCTAAACAATAATTAATATTTTTAAAAAATATTTGGATTTATTCTTTTTTTGTATTCATTTTGTACTTAATAAATGTAGTATTTTTTTAGCTGTGTAATTACTGCATAATAACATTCGTATCCTAATATGCTGATATCATTATAATACATGTAACATATGATTTATATAAACTATTAATTAATCCTTAAAATCTGCATATTCCTGCGATTTCGGATCTAAATCCTGAGGAAAGCGGACAGTTGTTCCCGCTGAAAGCGGACACCTGTTCCTGACGAAAACGGACACTTTTTTCTTCCTTCATTTTCGCCTTAATATTTTCCAAAATTAATCATTTTT
>PWJZ01000104.1 GCA_003559855.1 Bacteroidales bacterium | reverse complement strand
GTGAAACAGTACAAATTGCAGCCACACCTGTTGATGTTGACTGGGAATTCGAGAACTGGTCGGGTGATACTGAATATGTTGAAGATCCCCAATCAGCAACAACAATTGTTACTATGCCGGATAATGATATCGCACTGACTGCAAACTTTGATTTTGTATCGGTAGATGATACCCATGATATTGAACTGTCTGTATATCCCAACCCTGCACGTGATAAATTTTACGTCGAATCAAACGAAATGATCAAGCAGATCCGCGTTATAGATATAAGCGGACAAGTGATCAAAGAAATCGCGGTAGATGCATTAAATGCAGAGATCAACGTAAATAACTTCAAGACAGGTGTTTACTTTATGCAGATACACACAGGCGAAGGTGTAATAACTGAACGCGTTCAGATTGCACGCTAAATATAAAAAAACCCGGAGGTTTTTTAAACTTACGGGTTTTTTTTAAAAAAAACGCAAAGATCTTGTATAAAAAAAAGGGAAGATAAAATAATCTTCCCTTTTTTTATTGCCGGCGTTAAAAATAGATCAAAACTTTTTATCTTTGCATAAAATTAATAATGTTTTTAAAATAGCGGAAAAGTCTTCTGTAAGAAAAAATAATTTCTTTTTATGGCAAATATGTAACCTTACCGGTTATATTTGGTATAAAATCAGTAAAAAAGATATAAATCAAGGTATTATTTTGTTTTTTAAGGTAATAATTTAAACAGTAAAAACCAGCAAAAATAAAACGTGGATTAAATCAGTTAAAAACAGACTGTTATGATTGCTGAGAGGATAAATCAAGGCAAAACCAAAAACACATTTTAACTTTTATTAACATTATATTTTTGCAGAGTTATAAAAAAAATTTTACCTTGCGAGGTTATATGTGTTTAATACATATATAGTTCAGGTATAGAGTTTTAAGTTTAAATTTATAAAACCAAAAATTAATTTTTTGTCAAGCTAATTTTTTACTTTTATTGTTTCACTAAACCATTATTTATTATGAGAAAAATTATACAAACAATCACGTACGGCTTGCTTTTAAGCTTTATGTTTTCTCCCTTCTGTTTTTCTCAAGTTCAGCCTGAAAGAACCAATTCATCTATACCATATTTCGAGTGTTTTACCGGTGTACCTGTCGGTGAAATACCGGAAGGCTGGACACGGGATATAGACAACTGGGGAGTAAATAACACCAACAATGCCGGTGGAGAACAACCTGAAATGCGGCTTCATTATTTGCCGTCTCAGCAAGGTGAATTTTATCTTACGAGCCCACCTATAAACACTTCAGGTTATGAGATCCTTCAGTTGAAATTCAAGAATTTTGTAAACGACGACCATGGCGGATATACTATTAGGGTTGTTAGCATAGTTGGTACTGAAGAATACCTTATAGAGCAATGGGAAGTTGAGGGCAATATTCCGGCTCATGAGTTCAGTGCCACCCTTACTTCTGAAGACCATGGTATAGGTTCGGAGGAGTTGCAGCTTGCATGGGTTTTTGAGGGTAACACCTGGGACATGTACTGGTGGAACTTTGATGATATTTACCTTGGGGAAAAGACTTTTGAACTGCCGTTCAGCGAAGATTTTACCGGTGTTGATGAGGACGAAATACCTCCTGGCTGGTCAAAGGACAGTGACAACTGGGGTGTCAGCAACACCAACAGTGCCAGTGGCGAGCCGCCGGAAATGCAGTTTGATTATTTACCGGGTCAAATCGGCAGGTTTTACCTCACTACTCCAATGATCAATACTACCGGAGTTGAAGCATTAGAGCTTTCATATAAGAATTATCTGAATCACTTCAGCGGACCATATACACTCAGTGTTGTTACCATTGCCAATGGTGAAGAGCATCTTATAGAAGAGTGGGTTAATCCGGAAGACATGCCCGCTGAAAAGATGATATTTAACCTCACTGATATTTCGCATGGCGTAGGTGCAGATGAATTCCAGCTTGCATGGGTCTTCGACGGAGATCCGTGGAATCTTAACTGGTGGAGATTCGATGATATTAATCTTGAAGAAAAATACCTTATATCTCACACCATAACATTTGAAGTGAAGGAAGACTCACCTGAGCAAGACCCTATAGAAGGAGCTGTTATCAATATAGATACCGAACAGATAACAACCAACCATGAAGGAAAGGCTTTTATCAAGCTTTACCAGGATTTTACCTATACGGCGTATGTTTCTGCCGAAGGATATGAAGATCAGGAAGTAACCTTTACCGTTACAGAAGAAGAAACCATTGAGGTATTCATGACAGATATAATCATTCCGCCTTTCAACCTTAATGTTGTCACTACCGGATTGGATCCGGGCGAAGCCTTGTTTTCATGGAACTTCAGGAATGATAACAAGGGGCAATACGGTTCAAGGGGGTTTGTAGGCTTTAATGTATTTCTAAACAGTAAGATAGTAGCAACTGAAATTCAAGAACATGAATTTTTATTAGAAAACGTGCCCATGGGTACAAACACTGCAGGAGTGCAATCGGTTTACACAACAGGTGTTTCCGACACCGTTGAAATTGATTTTGAAATGCCTCAGTGGATCTTTACAGTTACTTTTGATGTAAAAGATGTAGAAGGCAATGAAATCACCGATGCAATCATCACATGGGCGGGTGAAGTATTTCCTCCGGGTCATTATGTGTTTGAAGATGTGATTAAGGGAATATATAATTATGTAGTTGAAAAAGAGGGATATAATACCAAAGGGGGCCAGGTCAATGTAAACAAAGATATGACCATCGAAATTATCCTGGAGCCCGAAACATATACGGTAACCTTCGATGTGAAAGACGAGCAGGGCACCCCGATTGAAGATGCCGTTATAACTTTTGACGGTGAAACATATCCTCCGGGTCATTATGTATTTGAAGATTTAATAGCCGGAACTTACGACTACAAGGTCGAAAAAGAAGGATTTTATACCGTTGAAGATCAGGTTGTTGTGGTGCATAATGTTACTGTAGAAGTAGTAATGATAGTTGAAACATTCACCGTTACCTTCGATGTTATTGATGAATTCGGCGATCCGATAACCGATGCCGTCGTTACTTTTGACGGTGTAACAAACCTGCCGGGCAATTATGTTTTCACATATATTGAAGTCGGCACTTACGATTATAAGGTTGAAAAAGACGGATATATTCCCGTTCAGGATCAGGTTGAAGTTAAGGATGACATCACCATAGAGGTTACACTGTATGTTGCACATACCGTTACCTTTACAGTATCAGACGAAGAAGGAGTACCGATAACCGATGCGGTTGTTACATTTGACGGCGTACAAAATCCGCCGGGTGATTATGTGTTTGAATACATAAAAGCCGGTACTTACGACTATAAGGTCGAAAAAGAAGGTTATCACACCGTTGAAGATCAGGTTACCGTCGAACAGGATACCCATATTGATGTTACTATGATCCTTAAAACCTACACCGTTACATTCAACGTTGTTGATACTGATAACAACCCTATACCCGATGCCCAGATCATCTTTGACTTTTTCTTGTATCCTCCGGGTTATTACGTATTTGAAGATATCCCGCCCGGCTCGTACGAATACCATGTATTTAAAACCGATTTTAAGACCGTCTCGGGAGTAGTTCAGGTTATAGATGATGATGTTACTATTACTGTAGTGCTTAAAACAGGTGAAGAACCAGACGAACACACGGTTACCTTTAATGTGAGTGATGTTGATAATGTTCCGATTGAGGATGCACTATTAGTTTTTGACGGTAATGATTATTATACCGATTCCAACGGTCAGGTGATAATAGAAGATGTTAAAACCGGCGTTTACAATTACACGGTAGCCAAAGAGGGATATTCAACCGTTGACGGTATGGTCGTGGTAGTAACGGATGTTACGGAGAATGTAACAATGTATATTGAGACATTCACTCTTACCCTTGCTGCCGATCCCATAACGGGCGGTACGGTTAGCGGTGAAGGTGAATACGAGGAAGGCGAACAGGTTACTATATCTGCGTCTCCAAACCCGGGTTGGAATTTCACTGAATGGACGGGCGATACGCATTATGTTGACAATCCGCATTCGGCTACGGCAACCGTAACTATGCCAAGCAATGATATTTCTCTGACAGCCAATTTCGTATCAGAGCCCGACACGCATACTCTCGCTCTTTATGTTGACCCCCCGGAAGGCGGTAATGTTGATGGCGGAGGTAATTACAAGCCGGGTGAAATAGTTGATATCACAGCTACACCAATAGATATTTACTGGGAATTTGAATACTGGAGCGGTGATGTTCAACATATAGATGATCCCCAATCAGCATCAGCAATTGTTACCATGCCGGATACGAATATCTCACTGACTGCAAACTTCAAGTTTGTATCCGTGGAAGATATCCCTGATATTGTGTTGTCAGTATATCCCAACCCTGCACGCAATAAATTTTACGTTGAATCAAGTGAGATGATCAAGCAAATCCGCCTGATAGACATCAGCGGACAAGTGATCAAAGACATAGCAGTAGATGCATTAAATACCGAGATCAACGTAAACAACTTCCAGACCGGTATTTACTTTATGCAGATATACACCGGCGAAAGCGTAATGACCAAACGTGTTCAAATAACACGTTAAGCTACATAAAAAGAGCACCGGAAGATGGTTTATTTAATAAATCCTCGCCGGTTTTGAAAAAAAGGGAAGGTGAAAAAAACCTTCCCTTTTTCTTTTTCCTCTGCATTCCTTCCTTTCAAAACAACTACTTTATAGCCGGTTGAAACCCTCATTCACTAATATTCACAAAATATCATGAACCTGGCAGGCCTAACAAAGCGGTTTTACGGGCAATAAGAGTAATCGATCTTACCGTTCATACGGGATCTGAAGGGATTAATAAAGCATGAGGTTTGCATTTTACCGGATTTATTAACGTTTGTTTACAAGATATATGTTATTATATATCAGACTTTTAACCATATTTTGTTCAGGTAAAAACGACAAAAATAAGATTTATTATAAAAATATTACCTTTGTCTTATCTCAGGAGATCCACGAAGATTGTTTTTGTGAAAAACTTTTTTTGCAGAATTGATTTTAATATTGCAAACCTTTTTTTACGGCTGCTATGAAACAACTTTCTACATTTATTACCCTTCCGGCTATTTGTTTGGTTTTTATTGGTTTAACTGCCGGCATGACCGCACAAACCATTGAATCGCAAAAACATTTGGTAAAAACCGCTGTCGAAAATATTGATAGCCGGAGTAAATCTTTACTAAGCAAACCGGTTGATTTGAAAGAGATATGTAATGATTCTTATTATCCCGGCATTATTCGTATACGGGCAGATGCGGATTACGGAAAGTTTCTCGAATCGGTATCTTTAAAAGCCGGTGAGAATGAATACGTAAGGACAGGCATTACGGATCTGGATTTACTAAACAAGGTACACAAAGTACAGGAATACAGGCCGATGTTGAAGGATCTGTATGACGTTTCTCCTGCATCGGTCATTTACAGGGAAAGGCATAAAGAGTGGGGTTTTCATTTATGGTATGAGTTAGAGCTTGACCGGCACTCGGATATAATAGCAGCTTTAGCCGGTTTTGTTGGTTTGCCGGGCATTAAAATTGCCGAGCCTGTTTACAAGATACGTCTTATAGAACCTGTGGATAGCAAGCTGATTTTGAACAACAATTCAGGAAAGAGATGGACTCCTAACGATCCGTTTTATGTTCAGCACCAATGGAATTTCAATAATACGGGTCAGGTCATTCAGGGTCAGGAGGGGACAGCAGGATGGGACTGTAATGCTGAAGCTGCCTGGGATATTGAGAAGGGCAATCCTGATGTTATTGTTGCTGTGAAGGATAACGGAATAGAATTTTACCATGAAGATTTAGAAGGCAATATGTGGCCTGAGATAGGTCCGGAGGGTAATCAAACTACTCCTGCCTTTCATGGCACACATGTAGCCGGCACTATTGCAGCGGTTACAAACAATAATATTGGTGTTGCCGGTTTAGCCGGAGGCAGTGGGGCGGAAGACGGCGCCAGTCTTATGAGCATTGATGTTTTAGGGGGCGGCGTTCTATCAATCGAAGAATCATTTATTTATGCTGCCGACAATGGAGCTGCCATATCCCAAAACAGTTGGGGTTTTCAGAATCCGGGAACTTTTCCTGCTTCCGTCAAGCTCGGTATTGATTACTTCAACGCTCACGGAGGCGGTGAAGCATTACTGGACGGTGGTATAACCATATTCGCAGCAGGCAATTCCAATGACGACAGCGAATGGTATCCCGCCTATTACGAAGGAACAATAGCTGTTGCTTCACATGACAACAAAGGGAAAAAATCGGGTTTCTCAAATTACGGAGAATGGATTGATATTACGGCACCGGGAACAAATATTGCATCTACAAGTCTTAATGACAATTATTCGTATGCTTCCGGCACTTCGATGGCTTGCCCGCATGTTTCAGGCGCGGCGGCACTGGTTCTTTCCAAATATTACGGGCAGCTTACCAACGAGCAGCTCCGGGAGATTTTGGTAATCAGCGCCCGGTCAGACTTATATGAAGAAAACCCGGGCTTTGAGGGGTTGCTTGGAGGCGGTGCTCTTGAAGCTTTTGCAGCACTCGAACTGGCCGACTATTTCCTGGGCGTCCCAAATCCCGTCAACTTCACCGCAACAACAATAGATACAATCTCAATAAAACTGGGCTGGGAATCAAATAAATACGACCATGAAGTGATGATCGCCTGGGCCTACTACGGCGAAGAAATCGGTCAACCGGTAAATGGCGAAATATACAATACCGGTGATGTCATAGACGGTGGTGGCACCGTAATATACCAGGGAAAAGACACCGTTTTCCTGCACCAGGAACTGACGCCGGGAACCGGATACAAATATATGATATGGTCTTTGGCAGATGAAGGCACGCAAGACTTTGATGAAGGAGATTATTCTTACGGACTTATTGCCGAAACATTTACTCAATGCGTTCCAATATCGGAATTACCTTTCGAAGAAAACTTCAATGAAAACCATCATCTGATATATAATTGCTGGACGTTTACCGATCATATCGGAAAAAACCAGATGTGGAAACTGGGAACAATTTCAAACGGATTGGAAATTGAGGAGGGCAGCTATGCATATATTAACAGTGATCTTTTTGGACCCGGTGTATCACAAAATGCAAGTATTATTACCCCCGTTTTCGACTTTACCTCATATCCTGAAGTAACTTTAGAGTTCAAACACTATTTCAAACAATGGGAGGATGTTTCTCTTGCAACTCTTTCATACAGCACGGATAAAGGTGATAACTGGCATGAACTCAAAGTCTGGGATTCTACTACGCCCAATCCTTCAATATTCAGGAAGGTTGTTGATGAGGTTGGAGGCGAAGATACCGTTCAGTTCAAATGGAATTTTACCGGTGAATGGGGTTTTTTCTGGTGTATTGATGATGTTAAGTTCATGGAGACCGTACCGGAGCATTTCGCCGATTTTATCAGCAATCATTATATCATACCTGTTGGGGAAAGCATTATTTTTGAGGATGCTTCCGGCGACAATGGTTTTTCATCATGGCAGTGGGATTTCGGCGAGGCAGCAGAACCTGCCGCAGATACCGGACCCGGCCCGCACGAGGTTATCTATAACTCACCGGGATATAAAAACCCTTCAATGACAATTGACGGGATATATACCCTCACAAAACCTAACTTTGTTAATATCTTTGAGATCACTGACAAGCTGCACTGGGATAACAACCAAAACAACAATAATATTGGATTATCAAGCCAGGGTATATGGCAATCAGCATCACGTTTTAAGACATCCGACCTCGTATACTACAATGACTTCATCATTTCAGCAATTAACGTCTATATAAGTGACGTGCCGTTGAGTGCAAAGATAATTATATGGGAAAGAGATGAAAATAATGTTTTTCATGAAATTATCAATAAAGCTTTCGAACCTAATAAAGAAAGCTGGAATAATATTTCGCTTGACAAACCCCACAGGATAGACCCGGAAAAAGAGTTATGGTTAGGGGTTGAATACATGGATCCCGGACAAGGTGTATTTCCGGCAGGAATAGACGGAAGCTCTGAACATGACCGTAAAGGGAACCTGGTCAGGACTGATATTAATGATGATGACGCATGGATGCCTTTAACCTTGTATGATATTATCGGTAACTGGAATTTACAGGCAACAGTATTCGACGGGGAGCAAAATATTATTATCAATGCAACTACAGAACCACATAATACCGGAATTATAAAAGGTGCGGGAGTACACGAAATAAATTCAACAGTAAACCTGGATGTCAGCCCTAATATTAATTACAATTTCATAAACTGGACTGAAAATGATTCAGTAGTGCATGATCAGCCCAAGTATAGCTTTACTGCAGGCAGTGACCGAAATCTTGTTGCAAACCTTAAAGATGTTACCTATGTTGACGCTCATGGCGAAAAGAACATATCAGTATATCCCAATCCGGCACAAGATATACTCTTTATCAGCGCCGAAAACCCGATAGTTCAAATTATAATATTTGATATTACAGGTAAAAAGATATACGAAAACAATGATAAATCAAGTGAATACACAATCGGTGTAAATAATCTGAACAACGGTTTATATATCATACAGGTTTATACGGAAGAAGAGGTTCACAATATGAAAATTCAGATCAACAGGTAATATTTGTTAAAAGAGTTTATTTAAAATATCGAAGATTGAGACTACTCTAAAAAATGTTTTCCCGCAGATGTCGCAGATTTTCGCTGATAAATTTAATTGATTATCAGGAATTTATAATCTGCGCATATCAGCGAAATCTGCGGGAAATAATATTTT
>PWJZ01000001.1 GCA_003559855.1 Bacteroidales bacterium | reverse complement strand
TTTTTGATATTTTTGCAAAACCTTTATTAACAACATATTAACAAAACGTTAACAACTATAAAGATTTTATCATTTTAAAAAATTGATATTTAAATAAGTAACTAGCAACTTGAGTTAATTACTTTAATTTTCTTTGTTTATGATAAATACATCAGTAAGGAAAAGTTAATGCTTAAAAGAATAAATTTAAATCGCAATTCAAGGCTCAATCAAAATTATAGCAATAATTAATGCTTGCAAGTATATTAATCTTTGTGTTTATTTGAGTTTTAATGTCTTGATGGCAAGATTAATTCTTAACCGTCTAGTATAGTACCCAAATAAATAATCAACTATCTGAAAAACAGCGTTTAATATTTATCAAAAATACACATATTATCTTATCCAGACAATTATCTAAAAGTTATATAAAGCAGTAGATTCAGGCGCTTTGCTGTAATTGTTTTATTTACGTTTCATTGGCTGCCTCTTAGCATAAGTAAGTGTTCGCCATAACCACTCAAAAGGCCCGAATTTATAATACTTCAACCAGTAATGACTCCATACAACCTGCACAATATAAATAGCAATAGATAGCAAAATGCCTTGCCAGTAATTAACCTGTCCATAGAGACCCAAGCCATAAGAAAAGAAAATAGTAGTACAAATAATAGACTGTGTCAGGTAATTGGTGAAAGCCATTCTTCCAACCTTGGAAATAACATTGGCTAACTTTCCGAAAATTCCTTTATGAAACAGATATGTTAAAACATACAGATAAACGAACATCATAGATGTTCCTCCTATCATAGTACCCGTAACCATCATAAACTGATCCCAGTCGGGCATTATAAATGATCCGGTTGAAGCATAATAAGCGTATATAGTATTAAATACCAATGCAATTGGCAAACACCAGAAAAATACCTTCCTGAGTGATTTTAATCCGGAAGACAGATCATTAAAAAGTTTTTTCCTGCCGATATATAGTCCAACCAGGAATAAAGATACAATGTTTGGAAAGGCAAAAATGATTCCATAAACCACATAAGAATACTCAAAAAGGCGCATTCTGAATATTTCGTAGAAACTTCCTTCGCTGTAAACCACAATTGCTTTTTCAATCATTTCTTTTATGTATTGCTGTTGCGCATGAAAGCCTGCTTCCATTTCCTGGGCAGCTTCAGGTATAAGTTTAACCAGCTCAAGAAGACCTACCAATGCACCTATCAGAATAATTGGAAATACCAAGAAAATTGCAGCCCATACAATAAGGGTTTTATTCGACCGGTTACGAAACCATGTCATCACAAACCCAAACAAAGCATAAATGATTAAAATATCGGCATACCACAATAATAGAACATGCAACATCCCAAATAACAAAAGATATAGCAGCCTCATGCGGTAGCGAAACAATACAGGCCTTAGGGAGTTTTCTGCTTTCTGCATGAAAAAGTAAAACCCTATTCCGAATAATACAGCAAATAAGGGGTAAAACTTGCCTTCAAAAAAGAACCAGATAAACATCCTGGAAATTTGATTAGGTATATCGTCCCATAATGTAAATCCTCCGGATTGCGTGAAAAAGGGGGAATTAAAAAAGGACATGTTTACGATCAGTATTCCAAAAATGGCTATACCCCTTAGAAAATCCAGAATAACAATTCTTTCGGCACCCCTGTAAGGTGCAATAGTTGTTTTTGCTTCCACCTGTTTTTATTAATTAATGATTAGTCAACAATCTCTTTCCGGTAAACTATTTTTTTGCCCGGCACATCATATATTTCCACTACGAAACCCTCTTCACTGATACCCTCATTCTTAATGTATTTTCCATAGCCGGATAAACCCTCATAATACCCATAAATATGGACAACTTTCCTTTATAGGGGATCTCGGCAACCAGGTACTTTTGCTCCGGTAAAGTTTTAATGTTGTATTTTTCCGATAGCTTTTCAATTGTTTCCTCGTCAGGATTTTCCAAAATACAACCAACATCTGAACGTAATTTTGCTTTTTCGTCTTTCTTTGGGTTATCATAATAAATGCCGAAACCCTTAAAAGTTTCAATTCCGTCTTTTTCAAGCAATGAATAGTATATCCTGTCAATAGCTTTTCCGCTGTGTTTGTAATCACCTGTCAGGCTTTCGTATACCAGTACTTCACCACCTGCATCAGCCAGTTCAAAACTTATTTTCCTAAAACCGCCATAATATGCATAAAGAGCAAACAATATTACTATAATGGAAGCAATGATAATTATTGCTGTTCTCATAATTTGTAATTTTTGTGTAAAAGTAAAAAAACTTGGTATTAATGGATATATGTTTTTTATAAATTTTGATATTATTGTTTTCTTTAACTGGTGTTTAATCATAGTGCTTATCTTTTGCCCGTGGCTTTAGATACAAATATTTCATAACAATTGCTTTGATTTAACATTTTTTGACTATTGATCAAAGGGATGGATTCCAAAACGATCTTAATTCTCCCTGAGACTTTTATATACAGTTGCTAAAGGTTTTAAAAAGTGGCCAACAACCTATGAATGAACAGCCATAATTTGCAAAAAAGACGGTCAATACTATATGGAGTATCATTGGAACAGGATAAACAGATAAGAATATATTTATATTAAGGTGTGATCAATCTCCAAATTCCGTCATTCAAGAACACAAAACCGTTATTCATTGATAAATACTTTTTTTAAAATCAAATAACACCCATTTTTGTATAAAAGATAAATGCACTACAAGAATGAAATCAATATTTTTTAATACTAAATGCATATCCTTTCTGAAAATGATTAGCGAAGACATTGGAGAAAGACCTGTTGGAAGTGAGAGCAACAGAAAAGCCACAAAGTTGTTTAAGGATGAGCTCTCTTTTTTAGGTTGGGATACCGAAGCCCTTGAATTTGACGCTATTGAATGGAAAGATGGCGGTGCAACTCTTGATGTTAAAAGAACAGCCTTTGAAGTTTTTGTAAGCCCCTACTCTACCGGATGCACAGTAAAAGCTCCATTGGCAGTCGTAACAGATGTTGCTGAATTGGAAAATGGTGATTTCAGGGGTAAAATCATATTGCTGCATGGCAATATAGCTAACGAACAACTTATGCCCAAAAACTTTGTGTTTTATAACCCCGAACATCACAGGAAAATCATATCCCTGCTGGAAAACAGTGGGGCAAAAGCACTCATTTGCGCAACAGGCCGAAATGCTTCCCTTACCGGAGATGTCTATCCCTTCCCGCTTATCGAAGACGGCGATTTTGATATACCATCGGTTTATACAACAGAAGAAGCAGGTGAAAAACTTGCTCAATTTGATGGTAAAGAAGCTAATCTCGTTTCCAATTCCGGAAGAATTCCAAAAAAAGCATATAACGTTACAGGAAAAAAAGGAGATGGTGAAGAAAGAATAGTTGTCACAGCACATATTGACTCTAAAACAGGTACTCCGGGTGCCACAGATAATGCAACGGGTATTGTAATACTGTTGCTTTTAGCCGATCTTCTCCGTGATTATGCGGGCAGTAAACTTATTGAAATTGTAGCTTTTAATGGTGAGGATTATTATTCAGCACCCGGGCAAATGAAATATATTGAAGTGAACAAAAATAACTTCAATAATGTATTTCTTAACATCAATATTGATGGTGCCGGGTATAGAGAGGGCAAAACAACTTTCTCATTTTTTGATCTGCCCGGCGATTTATATAAAAAAACAACTAAAATGTTAAAAGATTATCCTGAAATCATTAAAGGGCCTCTTTGGCCGCAAGGCGACCACAGCATTTTTGTCCAACATGGAAGGCCGGCTATAGCCGTATCATCGCAATGGTTTGTTGAAAGTAACGAAAACCGGGATATTACTCATACCCCGAAAGATAATATTGAGATTGTTGATTGCAGTAAACTGGTGGAAATAGCTTCGGTATTGCATAGATTGATTTTGAAAATTTGATAACAGAACACGGGTTTACCCTGTGTAATATATCTGATAGCGGGTTACATAAAATAAATTATTCTTATTCCACAGGGTGAACACGGATACAACTGATACATCGACATCGCACAGTACTGGTTTACACGGATATTTTTTTCGGTAAGTATCAGTATAATCCTTATCATAGCCGTTCCATTCCAAATATTTATACATTTGCATAAAAGTATAAAATCAAAAATATGTTAGCATCAAAGATTAACATATCCGAAGAACAAATAAAAGAAGAACAGCTTAAAGGTGCCCGCTTATCGGTTTATTTCAGGTGGGCATTAATAGGTCTTTTATCTGTTCTGCTATCTGTTCAGTATTTCATCGGATATAAAGAAATGTCGGGACATGCGATAATAATTATTGTTGCATATATAATATCAAATATATTTTTCCGGACTGCTGTTAAAAAACAATATAATCCTCGATATTTAAGTTTTCTAAGCGGCACTATTGATATTGGTATTATTTGTTACCATATATACAGTATAACGGTTTTATTTGATCCATATGCCGCAACGGCTACTGCCACAATCTTTTTGATTCCTATTATCTTTTTGATTTACACATTTCGCCTTGATAAAGGTTTGTTGATTTTTATGATAACAATATCGGCAATCGGTTTTAACTATATATTTTTCTCACAATATTTCAATACACCCGAATTATATTCTAAAAACATTTACTTATCTCCCATTTCACACATTTTCAAGACTGTATATATCATTTCTATAGGACTGTTATGCATATATATGCAATCTTCCATATTTAAATTCATCAGAAAACAACTGGCAGAAGCAAATGAGAGATCTAAAATTGATACAGGGTTTAAATTAGAACAGGAAAAAAACAAGTATTCTAAAAAGTTGATAGAAAAAGAAAAATTACTAAACAAAGAATTGGAAAAGGAGATCAGGGAAAAAGATAAATTGGCAAATCAAATTAAAGAAAACAAAGAACAATTAAAGAGTATAATATACAATCTTTTGGGTTTTACTTACAGGTGCAAGTATGATGATACATTTACGATGCTTTTTGTAAGCGACCAGGTAGAAGATGTTTCGGGCTATAAAGCTTCGGATTTATTGCATAATTCAAATATAGCGTATTCATCGTTGATTTATCCCGATGATATGGATCATGTGAGGAAACATATATCCAAGGCTTTAAATAATAATAAGCCCTTTGACATTGAATACAGGATAAAAGATAAAAACGGCAATTTGGTATGGGTGCATGAAACCGGGCGAGGTGTGTATGATGTAAACCATAATTTGCTTTATATAGACGGTATTATTACCGATATCACAACGAAAAAACAAGTAGAAAATGAATTAAAGGAAACCCAGGATTTAATAAATACGTTAATCTCTAATTTGGTAAGTGCTGTTTCACGATGTTTGTTTGATGAAAAACTTACAGCTTTGTTTTACAGTGAAAAAATATATGACATAACCGGATACCATGCAACCGACTTTATAAATAACAGGAAAGTTAGTTTTGCACAGATTATCCACAATGAAGATGTTGCATTGGTAAGGAAAAAAGTAGATGAAGCTATAGAAAACAAAAAGCCATATGCTGTTGAGTTTAGAATAATTCATCGAAGCGGCAAAATAGTCTGGGTATATGAAAACGGCCAGCCTGTTTTTGATAAGAATGAGAAATTACTTTACCTTGATGGAATTACAACCGATATAAGCGATAAAAAGATTGCAGAGAAAGAATTAATTAAAACCAAGCAGGAACTTGAAAAATTAAACAAAGAACTTGAAAAAACTATAGAAGAACGCACAACACAGCTCACTGCTACAAATACCAAGTTGCTGGAGCTGCAAAAAGAAAACCAGCAATCGCAATTTGAAGTGCTTAAGCAGCAAGTTAACCCACATTTTTTATTCAACAGCCTGAATGTATTAACATCGCTAATTAAGATTGACCCCAGCCAGGCTGAATCCTTTACCGAAAGGCTGTCAAAGGTTTACAGGTACATCCTCGAGTACAAGGAAAAGGATTTGGTTACGCTAAATACTGAAATGGACTGCATAAGGGCTTATGTGTTTTTACTGGATATAAGGTTTGCAAAAAAAGTTTTTGTCAAAATTAACTTAAATGAAAACTTTAAGGGTGCCTATGTAGTGCCATTAGCACTTCAGTTACTGATAGAAAATGCCATAAAGCACAATACGTTTTCAAAGAAAAACCCTTTGAATATTGAACTTTTTATTGATAATGATAATTATTTAAATGTTACCAATAACCTGCAAAGCCGTGAAACCCGTTTGGCATCAACCGGAATTGGGCTTGTAAATATCAGCAAAAGATATTCGTTGATTTCGGAAAAGCAACCGGTATTTGAAGAAATTAATAAAAAATTTGTAGCCAAAATCCCGTTAATCTTTACGGGGGAATGATAATGGTAAATTTATTTGGTTGTACTTAAATTGAAATTTGTAATGATTATAAATTAGTGACGGGTAACGAGTAACGGGTTAAGCAAATTTAAACCAACCCGTTACTCATTACCCGTTACCAAAAAGACAAACATATGAAAGTAGTAATAATCGAAGATGAAGCATTGGCTTCCGAGCGTTTAAAGAAAATGATACTGGCTTATGACAAGAACATTGACGTTGTTGCCCAGCTCGAATCAGTTGAAGAGTCCATTGATTGGTTTCAAAACAATACTCATCCCGAGCTGATCTTTCTGGATATACACCTTGAAGATGATCTGAGCTTTGCAATTTTTGAAAAGGTAAATATTTCCAGTTCTATAATATTTACCACAGCTTTTGATGAATACGCAATAAAGGCATTCAAGCTCAGAAGTATTGATTATCTTTTAAAACCCATTGTACAGGAAGAACTTAATGCAGCTCTAAAGAAGTATAAGGAGATATCGGGTGAACAACATACGGGAGAAGACTTTCGTAAGCTTTACGACCTTATTGTCAAAAAAGGTGAAAGCTATCGCGGGCGTTTTTCAGTAAAAGTAGGCCAGAAGATTAAAAACTTTTCTATAGATGATATAGCTTATTTTAAAAGCGATAGCGGTTTTACTACAGCATATCTTTATGATGGCCGTTCATTTTGCCTTGACCAGAGCCTCGATGCCTTGTCAAAAGACGTTGACCCTGTAAATTTCTTCAGAATTAACCGCCAGATGCTTGTATCGCTCGAGGCGATAAAAGAAGTTCATATATATTCGAAAAGCCGTTTAAAACTCAATATTGAACCAAAACCGGATAACGATGTGCTGGTAAGCATAGATAAAACCGCCTCTTTTAAAAAGTGGCTTGAGGGTAAAGATATTTAGAATATCCTAAAACGAATACTGCAAAGAAGCAATCCAGGCTGACCCTGCATATTCATGCAACAAAGTTCCTTCTTCTCCGCCTACGAAAATTTGTGCCATAATTTCCAGGTCAAGGTTTGTGATAACCGAATAATTTATATTTGGCGAAACAAAGAATGCTTCGATATCCGGTAGAGCCATAACAGCCATTCCACCCTGAAATACAGGAGTAAAAGGATGCTGCAGACTCAGGGTAGCGGCATATTCTGAAAACATTATATTATCCGGCCTCAGAGGCTCGGTAATGAGTATTATTTGTTCAGGGTCCTGGGGAATACGGTTGTAACCACCGTTATAAAGCATTTCAACAACTCCGAAGGTACCGCTGCCAAACATATAATCAAAGCCTATCGCGGCTACAACATTACCTCTGCCGGCGCCCGGTGTTTCTTCAAGATCGTAAAACCATGTGGCTTCGCCTTTAAATCCGGCCCCACCTATATTTCCTGCCCAACCCAGCCCTGCAGCTAACCTGTTTCTGTAATATCCTGCCAGAACCTGCATATCATAATTCCACCGGTTGAAGTTAAACATGCCCGCAGCAACCATATCCCTGCTGTTTTCAGCAGGACTTACTGCCATTTGCATTCTTGACAAATGATCCATGTAATATTGCACCCTCACAGCATCTGTGCCGGGCCGTTCAGGATAATCAAAATCAAAAAAAGAATAGGTGTTGAACAAGTCGTTTGGATTAGAAACAAGGTTGATGCCCCAGTTTATCCTTTGCCGTCCAATCCGTATCTGCCAATCGTAAATTCGCAAATCCATGAATAGCCGGTCAATTTCACTGTGCCCAATCCATGGGCCATCATCAAACCAAACCCAAGACATATCCAGAAGCCCATCATCCTGTTCAAAAATCGATCCCGCATCAGGCAAATCTTTTAACATCTCATTATATATTAGCCTGTTCCGCCCCTCCAACCGGAAATAAACGTTATCAGATGCATCGAAACGAAAATTCAACCTGTTGTGAAAAATGTTACTAAACTCAGGATTGGAAAAGTCACTGTCCAGATTTACAATCGGCATTTCTTTAGCATATCCCCGAATGGAAAACTTATCAAAAAAACTTTCTTCTGCTTCTTCTCCTGAAACTGAAATTATCTTGATGATTAATAAAATAGAAATGATATATGTTTTTCTTTTGTTCATAATGGTTTGATTTTTCAATGTTTTTCAATACAGATAAGATTTTTTGTGTAGCGGTTTGCCTATTGTGAACAAACAACAAAAATCAAATAACAAATGGTAAAAAAGCAAACAATTCATTAGCAACATGATACAACTTACTAAGGGCAAAGATATAAAATTGAAGAATACCTAAAGGCAGGCAAATCAAAAAGATTCGGTTGTAACTATAGTTGAGCGTAAAACAACTTTTTAATGATGAAAAAATAAAATCAAGACCAAAAAAAAAGCATGATTATAGATTCGCTATCACTAGTGTCCGATTAAAATTAATTTAGCCACAAAGTCACAAAAACACAAAGAAACACGAAGAGTAACGTGCAGAAATTCAAATCTTTGTGAATCTTAGAGCCTTTGAGTCTTAGTGGCTA
>PWJZ01000074.1 GCA_003559855.1 Bacteroidales bacterium | reverse complement strand
TTTTTAGTTGTAAATATTAAAATAATTTTTGTATTTTCGCTTATGATTACTGAAAAATGATAAACTGGTTCTGCATTTTTCTTTAATCAAATTAAAAAAATGAATTTTTAGAACCCACCATGTAATACAACTGCCTTGATAAATTACCGGAAGTTCTGAAACCCCAGGAGTTTGAATAGTCATTAACACGTTAAATCCTTAAAATCATGTACAAAACAGCTTTTATCATTTTTTTTGTTTTATTTTCAGCAGCCGTTTTTTTACAAGGCGGCAATCACAGGCAAATCACCGTCGAAAAGATATGGGATGAAGAAATTTTCCGCCCCGAAACCATAGAAAAGGCAAAGTCAATGAACGACGGTCTGCGTTACTCGCTTATCGAAGATGAAACGGAGATCAATATTTATGAATACGAAACCGACGATTTTCTCGAAACCATATTCTCAACGCAAAACATACTGCATGTCGAAGATGATGAACCTGTTAAGATAGATGATTATCATTTCAACGATGATGAAACGATGCTTTTGATAGCCACTGAGACCATGCCCATATACAGACGTTCGCGTGAATCGGTTTTTTATATCTGGGATATTGACGCCGGAGAGCTCACGCTTCTGGTTGAGGGCGACAAGCAACGGCTGGCTACTTTTTCACCATGCGGCAGTATGATCGCCTTTGTGCGCAACAACAACATATATGTGAAAGATATCGCTTCGGGCGAAATAAATGCTGTTACTGATGACGGCGTTTACAATGAGATCATCAACGGCAATACCGACTGGGTTTATGAAGAAGAGTTTGCTTTTACACAGGGGTTCTTCTGGTCACCAGACAGCGAAAAAATCGCTTTTTACAAATTTGACGAAAGCCACGTAAAAGAGTTTGTTATGATGAAGTACGGAGAGCTCTATCCTGAGGAATACAGGTTTAAATACCCCAAAGCCGGCGAGGATAATGCCATTGTAACAATACATATCTATGATTTCAACACAGGTGAAACCATCCCGGTAGATACCGGCGAAGAAAAAGATCAATACATACCGCGCATCAAATGGACAAAAGACCCGGAAAAGCTGTCGGTACAACGTATGAACCGCCATCAGAACCGCCTCGAAATACTTCTTGCTGATGCTGCAACAGGTGAAACAGAATTATTGTACAAAGAAGACAACCTTTATTATATTGATATTACTGATGATCTGACTTTTCTTGACGACAACGAACATTTTGTCATAACCGGCGAAAAAGACGGCTTTAACCATATTTATCTATATGATATGGACGGGCTTCTTGTCAGGCAGATCACCAAAGGCGAGTGGGATGTAACAGGTTTTCTTGGAATTGACCCGGAAAATGAAATTATTTATTATACATCGCGTGAAGAATCGCCGTTTACAAATCATCTGTATTCAATCGGCCTTAACGGAAAAAATAAACACAGGCTTAGCGAAGAAGAGGGTTTTAACGTACCTTCCTTCAGCAAGGGGCATAAATTTTTTATCAACAGGAATTCAACTATCAACACACCTCCAAAATATACCATTCACAGGGCGTGCGGTGAACCGGTAAAAGTACGCCAGGATAATCAGGAGCTTGATTCGCTGACCAACGAGTTTGGCTATGTTCCTGTTGAGTTTTTCTCATTCACCACATCAGAAGATATTGAGCTTAACGGCTGGATGATTAAGCCCGATGATTTTGACCCCGAAAAGGAATATCCGCTGTTAATGTATGTTTATGGCGGGCCTGGCTCACAAACGGTGCTTGACAGATGGAATGCATTCAACGGAGCATGGTTCCAGATGCTTACACAAAAAGGCTATGTCGTGGTATCGGTTGATAACCGAGGTACAGGCAGCAGAGGTGAAGAGTTTAAAAAAATGACCTATTTGCGTCTTGGCAAATATGAAACTATCGACCAGACAGAAGCTGCCAAATATCTTGCATCGCTTGATTATGTTGACTCCGGACGTATCGGCATATTCGGTTGGAGTTATGGCGGATACCTGTCAACATTGTGCCTTGCCAAAGGAAATGATATCTTTTCAATGGCTATAGCAATAGCACCCGTTACCACCTGGAGGTTTTACGATACAATCTATACCGAAAGATTCATGCGAACACCGCAGGAAAATCCCGACGGATACGACGACAACTCGCCCATAAACCATGTGGATTCAATAATTGGCGACTATCTTATTGTTCACGGTACCGCCGACGACAACGTCCATTACCAGCATACCATTGAAATGGCTGATGCTCTTATTGAAGCCGATGTCGATTTTGAAATGATGATATATCCCGACCATAACCACAGCATAATGGGGGGTAACGCACGACTGCACCTATACAGGCTTATGACTGACTTTATTCTGAGAACATTATAATATTAAGTCAACCGATCAGCTTTGGCACTCAAAAAGCATTTTTTTTAACGAATGCTGCAGCTGCATAATGTTTACCCCGTTAGATCATGATACCCTGGTGTTAAGCGCAGATTGTTAATATATCGGTAAAATAGTTTTAAACAAAAGTAAAAAAACGCAGTCAATCAACCGGCCGACCAGATTCCACCCTGTTTCTTCAAATGATAAACGAACCACTGCACAATGATCTCGTTAAAACCGCTTATGGGTTTACTATAACGTATATTGTTTTTTCGCAGCTCGGCTTCCATATCACCGGTCAACTCGCAGTAATACTGCCAGTCTGTTAGGCGTAGCCTTTTTCTTAATACAGATCCCGGAACAATGAACTTCAAGCGCGACTTTATTTCCCTGAATCTGTAATCAGCAGGCTTTGCATATAGCTCCCGGTCAAAAAACAAACCATATGTTTTGAAGTACCTGTCGATAAGAAATTTATTGTATAGATCTTTATATAGCTTTTGCCGGAATTCAAGACAGGTGAAAAAATCAATAAACTCAACGTCCCAGAAAGGCAAATAATGTTCATATCCAAACCAGCTTATAACATTTGTTGAGTTATTTATGAATTTAGCCTGGCGTTCTTTCATATCCCAGTTTTGATATATATGGCTGCTTTTTTTGTTGTCGTTGACGAAACTCACTATTTGCGAATGGATCTTTCTTTTCAACTTGTTTTTAACCGTTTCGGAGGGCTTAACCAAATTATAGTTATTTTTATATATCAGGTTTGTCAGTTTTTTGGCGTCACATTGATATTGCAGTTCTTCGACCAGCCGGCTGCCGGCAGTAACATCACCTGAATGACCCGGCATTATTACGCTATTATCATCAATTATTTTTTGTTTACTGAGATGCTTTATTGCAAAATAATCCTGTAAAAAGGGCATTGAGCAATATTTCGAACTGTAAAGAACATAATTCAGAAAATCTTCGTCTTGCAAATAATACCCGCATGTTTTAGGGTTATACTCTACAAAAAACCATTTATATCCAAGTTTGCGGGCTGTTTTTTCGGAAATTTCAGCCTCACGATTATTTTTTCTTCCATAGGTAAAACAAATAACGTTGTCAAATCCAAGCTCTTTCATCATTATCGCAATAAGTCTGCTGTCGAACCCGCCGCTCAGGGGTATTGCTATTGTGCGTTCGCCTGCCGCCTTGCCGGCACGGAAAAACATTCTTTCAATTACCCCGCTCAACTGAAACTCCGGAGAACTTTCCGTTTTATATATATTATCTTTGTCCGGAATCATATGATGGTACCATCGGGTTTTAATATTATGATTATCGGCGATCACCATCTGGCCGGCTTCAATCTGGTAAAAATTATTCAAAAGCAGATGCCTGCCGGTAACATAACCGGTTGCAAAAAATTCTGCCACCGACAGGGGATTCAAATCAAGCGGCTTTGTCCCTGACACCTCCGGTTTGTCGCTTATATGTAAATTATTACCTTGAATTTTGTAAAAAAGCGGAAACATGCGTACACGGTCAACACCCGCCATCAGCAAACCATCCCTTTTAACAATTACACTGAACAATCCGTTACTTTTTACAAGCTTATCGTAAAAAGCATCCTGGTCATAGCACGATGCAAAATACCCAGGTAAGCTTTCATTACTCCACAGAACGTCTTTTTCGTCGAACAAATATCCCTTTGCCCAAACACCATTGCCCGAATGCCACCTGTACCCTTTATTATCGCTTAGATGAATGTTTTTCATTTATTTAAAACTTCATTATAGATATCTGTTATTTTTTTTACAACATTTTCCTGGCCGAAATTTTTTACTGCCTGTTGCCGTATTGCCTGCAGATCGAAATTGTGGTAATTGCTTATCATGGATTCCATGGCTTCAGCTAATTTTACGGGGTTTTCAAGTTCGACGAGATAACCGTTTTGATCATTGATAATTTCTTCCGGACCACCTGACTTTGTGGATATAACAGGCAGGCCGGAGGCCATAGCCTCGATGAATACCACCCCGAAGGCTTCAAATCTGCTTGCCAACACAAAAGCATGTGAGTCTTGCATATGATACATGACCTGGTTACGCGATAATTTGCCCGTAAACAGTATATCGTTGTGAATACCGTATCTCACCGACCGTTTTTTGAGGGCATCCGTCTGATTTCCTTTGCCGCCGATCTTCAGTACTGCGGCGCCGGAAAAATTCTTTTTCAGAATGTAAAATGCATCAATCAAAACATCCATACCCTTAACGTGTTCGAGGTTGCCAAGGCTGAAAAATATGAACGGCTTTGGCGGCAATGGTTTTTCAGGCGGCGTAAATATTGAAGTATCTATAAAGTTCGGAATTATCGCTATTCTCCGGCTAACTTCAGGTTCGATCTGCAGAAGTGCTTTTTTAAGCTTACCGCTGACAAGTATCAATTTTGAAGCACCTTTTAAGGCCCTCGAAATAACAGGTTTATGAAAAGGTTTTACCAGGCTTTTTGCCATATCATTATTTTCCACAAACCTGCTTCTATGCTCGGTAAGCACATAAGGAATACCGTACTTCTCACTTATCAATGCAGCAGCAAAACCAGCCCATAATGAACTATGAGCATGGATGAGGTCAGGCAAACCCTGTTCTTCCGAATAAGCTTCAAACAAACGTAAAAGTTTCACCGACCATGGATAAATGTTATGTTTTTCGGTTAATGGAAATTTGGAATATACCGCTCTGTAAACGTTAATATCATTCTCACGGGATTTTCGGAGCCCCCTGTTTAACAATGAACGGTCATTAATGAAATCTTTAACGCCCTTTATTCTAAGCGACAAAACGTCCGTGCTGACACCCGTTGCAGCAACAGCCCGGCTCTGTTCCTCGAAAAAAGAACCCCCGTCGGGTGGATACCATGATGGCAATATCAATACTTTCACGCTATTCGACGTTTAATTCTTTATCATGACCGGCAGTAAGCCTCATAAACCAAAAAAAACAATATGCTACCATTGCAAAGCTGATAATCGAATATAATATTAATGCCGTTTCCAAACTATTATAATATACCCCGGCTGACAGAGCAGCAAACCTTAATACAAAACTAATCAATTCGATTAACATTGCCTTTTTCTGCTTCATAAAAACGTAGGGTATAAAAGATAAAGGCGAAGTCAGAAAAACCATAAACAGCCAGGGTAAAATTATACGCAGGAACGTTCCCGAAGTTTCCCATTCCGGGCCAAGCACAAAACCAAAGATAGCAGGTGCAAATATCATCACCAAAACAAAAGGAATTACCGATATCAATAGGAGCGTTTTTATTGTATCATATAATAATGGGGTTAACTTTTGTTTGGAGTTATACCTTTCCGACAGTTCCTGGTAAAGCACCTGACCCAATGCCGCAGCAAATAATGAAAGAGGCACGAATGCTACATTATATCCCATTGAGTAAAGCCCTGTTTGATGTGTAGAAAAAAAGCGTGTGAAAAAAAACACGGGTAATCCTACGGATACAGAGTTGCTTAACACATGCAACATATGGTATTTTGGAAAAAAAATATAATCTTTGACCTGCTGTTTTATTCCTTTCAATGAGACCAATTTCAGCCAGTCTTTATTATTGTTGCAAAATCTAAAAAATAAGAAGCCTGCCGATATCATTTGTCCGAATACGGCTCCGGTTATTAATCCGCCATGGCCTGCCTTTAAAAACCCGCCACCCAGTTTAACACCCGAGCTGCCAATACTTTGAACTACACGGCTTGCTGCCATGGAACGGTATCGTTTTTGCCTGTTCAGCATGGAGTTCATAACCTGATATACCGAATAAAAAGCTATGGAAAAAGGAATAAGATAAACCCACGGATATAAACCGGGATCACCCATTCCTTCAGCAATCCGGCGACCGAAGAAAAACGATATTGCCATGGTCAATAAGCAGAAAAAAGTGATCAGCAACAAACACAAACCGGTGATATTTATTGCATTCACATTCCTGGCAGGAAGCATAATAGCCTGCTCATACTTACCCGTGGCAAATACCGATAAAATTATCATGAGATTCGTAAAAAGCGCCAGAGTGCCAAAATCAGCCGGATCATATAATCTGGAAAGAACAGGATATATCAGAAACGGAACAAGCTGTGCCAGCGTTGAACCCGAAAACAACGTTATAACATTTAAAACAACCTAATTTTTAAATATTTTCTGAAATGGGGTCTTAAACATGAAAACAATATAATTATTGATAATAATAACGGCAAAATTATCATTTAATATTTTCTTACGGCTATAAAAAGACAACTCTTTAAAAAAAACAAGTAAAAAGTATTATCTTTGCAAAAAATATATGGTGGATGTAGCTCAGTTGGTTAGAGCATCAGATTGTGGTTCTGAGGGTCGTGGGTTCGAGTCCCATCTTCCACCCTATTAAAAAGCCTCGCTTGATAAAACGGGGCTTTTTTAATAAAAAAACGCTGAACAACCTTGAAAACACCTGTCTGTTCTGAAATCACAAAAAGAAATACATGTAACAATCAATATTCCTGTACGTATACAATTTTAATAATATTACCATTGTTAATGAAAATAAATCTTTTGGCACGTATTTACTTTTTTGCATTATTCATTTGTTGACCAACTTTATATACAATTATATTAATGCATTTTGTTTCAGGATAATTACAGGATATTTGCGGATAAAAGGAAAAAGCTTTTGTATTAGTATATAAAAATTTTTTATATTTGAATAAACATTTTTTACAGTGGACGGTTTCTTTGCTTTTTATACATTCATCTGTAAAAATCTAAATGATAATCACATGAAAACAAAATACTTATTATTGATCTGGGTGTTTTTTTGTTTGCTTCCCGTTACAAAAGGTCAGCATGGCTTACATGGGCTTTCTTCTTATAACGGGCATACATTAAGGGATCCGGATAGTTTTACTGATAAAGAAGGTTTTTTTGGCCCAAGCAGGTATGACACGATATGGTATGAAAATTTTGATGGCGGTCTACCTGAAACGTGGGTAGTTATTGACAAAAATAATTTCTGCACTTTTCATCACACCTATGATGGGCCTCAGGGCCCTTATTCAGCAGGTATAGGTCCGTTGCAATCAACCACGGCTCATAACGGCTTTATGATAATTGACAGCGATCTTTGCAACAGCGGCAACAACAATGATCCCGACACGGTTGACGCATTCATGCAGACGCCGGTAATTGACATGTCGGAATATGAAAATGTGTTACTCAACTTTGAGCACTCCTTTCGATATCTTTATTCATTTGAACATTCGCTCTTGCAGGTACTTGTCAGTAACGACAGTATCAACTGGGTGCCATATGATGTCAGGAATGGTATTCAGCCCAACCATATAAGCCCTAACCCTGTTAATCAGACACTTGACATATCAGACGTTGCGGGCGGTGAGGAGGCGGTATGGATAAGATTTCACAAGGTCAATGCAACTTATTATTACTGGATGATAGATGATGTAAGTCTTATAGGCTTTGATGAGAGCGAAATTAAGATAGAGTCGGTACAATATGGCGGTTACAGTCTGATGCCCGGTGGGCAGGAAATTCCGTTATATCTTTCGGCAAACGTCATAAATGAAGGCTCGATACCTGTCTGTGATGTTGTACTGGATGTTGACATAAACAAATTCCTTTTTAATCAAAGCACTGAAATATCGGAAATACAACCCGGACAAGAGGTAGAGTTGCCGATAGCTGTACCTTTCATACCCGTCAACAAAGGAAAATATAATGTTTTATTTTCAATTTCTCATGAATTATTTAGCGGCGAACAGATAAAGATTATACGTGAAGCTACTTTTTGGGTAACCGATACCGTTTTTTCGCGCGATGATAATATTTATAGCGAAGGCATATCTGCAGCCCCTGGAGAACCATTTATTACGGGAAACCGTTATGATATTCTCTCAACAGTTGAAGCAACATCAGCGGGTGTTGTTTTACATCATCAAACCCAGCCCGGCGCACAAATAAAAGCTTTGATATACGAGATGAAAGACGGTGAATTTCTGCTTTTAGCCGAATCGGATGAATATATAGTTCAGGATTCCGATATTCCTGCATATTACAATGGTGATCCTGTCAGTGTGATCTTGCCGTTTACGGAGCCTGTAGTTTTAGAACCTGAGAATCACTATCTGGCAGCTTTTGAGCATGCCGGCGGCGACGACACAGCCGTTATTGCCGGGTCAACAGGTATTGATCAGCCCCCTGATGCTTCCTACACATACACACAAGGAACATGGAAATCCGAAGATGTTACGCCTTTTGTAAGATTACATTTTGGAAATAATGAAGCAGAATGTGAGATATTGCTTGAGTTTACAACCGAAAATGCCTATTGTGGCGAAGCAAACGGTTCTGCAACCGTTCACCCGCTAACAGGCAACCCTCCTTTCACATATGTATGGGATACCGACCCCGTACAAACATCACAAACCGCAACAGATCTTTCCGAAGGCATTTATTATGTTACTGTTGCTGATTCATACGGTTACGAAGCATCAGGTGAAGTTGAAATTTATGATATGGGTGGAACTATGCCCGAGGTAGAACATATGATCATTGAACCGACAGGCTGCGGAAATTCCAACGGAGCAATTTTCATCTATCCCAAAGACCCCAAAGCCCAATATTACTACTATTGGTCAACCGGTCATACAAGCAAAACCCTCAATAACATATCTGCAGGCACCTATATGCTGACAGTAACCGAACCGACAGACAAGTGCCAGCTACATCTTTCCTTTTATGTCAATGACAGCGATGCACCCGATATAGTTGCCGATATCACAAATGTTTCATGTTATGGCCACTCTGACGGCGCCATTGCCATAACACTTGAAGGTGAAGTATATGACCCGGTTTTTAACTGGAGTACCGGTGATACAGGCAATACTATCGAGAACCTGGAAGCCGGAACCTATTCCCTAACGGTTACCGACAGCGGATGTATGTGTATGGAAGATTTCGAAGTAACACAACCCGATCAGCTCTTCGTTTCTTTTGATGTGACAGAACCACTTTGCCATGGAGAAAATACCGGCCAAGTCATTGCCCTGATAACAGGCGGGACCAGCCCTTACTATTATAACTGGAGTACAGGCGGTACTGACCAATCCATTACAAATATAGCTGCCGGCAAATACTATGTTACTGTTACTGATGCCAATAATTGCATGAAAGAAGATTCCGTTCTTGTCGGCGACCCTCCCGAAATAATCATTGAAGCCGATACCATAATCCATCCCTCAACAGGAAAAAATAACGGTGCTATTTACCTGTCAGTCAGTGGCGGAACGGGAAATTACGAGTTCATGTGGAATCACGGACCAACCACAAAAAATGTCACGGGTTTACCTGCCGGAATATATGAAGTTACCGTGATCGATGATAACGGTTGTACGCAAACAAAATTCTTCATTCTTGAAGAAGTATACGTGAATGAGCTCTTTAGTGCAGATAACATAGCGGTTTATCCAAATCCTGCTACTGATTTTACCACAATTCAATTTAAAGCTGTACAGGGAACTGTAAACATCTATTTAAAAGACATGCACGGAAAAAAGGTTTTTGAAGATTCAACCTTAATAACAGGCAAAAACAGCTTATACGAGGTGAATACATCAGGTCTTAAACCGGGGATTTATATAATAGTTATAGAGATGCCTGAAAGTAAAGTATCGTTGAAGCTTATGGTTTATTAACGGGATAAGGGTATTCATCAAAAAAAGCCGGTGACAGATATTTCTTGATCCGGTTTTTTTTTATAATTTTACGATTATTTCGGGTAATTTTTTCATTGCGGCGATTTCTTTCATTTTTTGTCTTACTTCCTGAGCAGGTGAGCCGAAATAAGTTTTACCGCCTTCGAGTGATTTAGCTATGCCTGATTGTCCGAGAACGACGGCGCCTTTTCCGATCGTCAGGTCTTTCTGCACTCCGACCTGCCCCCAAAGGATAACATCGTCTTCTATGTTAACACAGCCGGCTATTCCCACTTGTGCTGCAAACAAACAATTTTTACCGATTATAGAGTCATGCCCTATATGTATATGGTTATCCATTTTTGATCCCCGGCCAATTACCGTATCGCCCGTAACGCCCCGGTCAATTGTACAACAGGCACCAATCTCAACATTATCTTCAATAACAGCCCTTCCACCGCTTTCAAATTTATCCTGATAATCGGGTCGGCGTTTGAAATAAAACCCGTCTGAACCGATCACCGCTCCCGAATGTACGATAACATTATCGCCTATTATAGAATTATCATAAATGGTAACATTAGCATGTAAAAGGCAATTCTTGCCTATTTTTACATTATTTCCGATAAAAACACCCGGCTGGATAATTGTTCCTTCACCTATATCGGCGGTCGGGCTGATCATGGAAGATGATGATTTGAAAGGCCTGAATTTCTTGATAAGTTTAATGAAATCACGAAACGGGTCGTCTGAATAGATCAGCGCTTTCCCGTTCGGACATTCAAGCTTTTTATTAATGATTATTGTTGAAGCATTAGATTTCAATGCTTTTTCATAATATTTGGGGTGATCCACAAAAGTAATGTCTCCGTGTTTTACCCTGTGTATTTCATTTATACCGGTAACAGGAAAGTCAGGGTCTCCATCAAATTTTGCATTTATAAGTTCTGCTATAGTACTAAGCTTTTGGCTCGGATTAAAGTACATTATGTTATGTTAATTATATGTTCGAATATTATTTTTTTGCGCGTTCGGAATATTCTTTTGACCTTGTATCAACTTTTATTATTTCACCGGTATCAACAAACAACGGTACATTTACAATAGCACCTGTTTCAACTGTTGCCGGCTTGAAAGCATTTGAAACCGTATCGCCCTTAACACCCGGTTCCGTATGAGTTATTTCCAGTTCAACAAAAGGCGGAAGTTCGCATTGCAGGGGTGTTTCAGTATCGGCATGAAACATTATCTCTACCTCCTGCCCTCCTTTGAGCAATTCGGGAGCATTTATCAGATCATCCTGTATTATAATCTGTTCAAATGTTTCATTGTGCATAAAGTGATATCCCGTATCATCTTTGTAAAGAAACTGGTATGGTCGTCTCTCAACCCTGGTTATATTTACTTTTACGCCGGCCGTAAACGTATGTTGCATAATTTTACCGGTTTTTAGGTTCTTGAGCTTTGTCCGCACAAAAGCCCCGCCCTTACCCGGCTTGACATGCTGAAACTCCACAATGGTGAATAACTCGTTGTTATGTTCTATACACAAACCGTTCCTGAAATCTGCTGTCGTTGCCATAAAAAATTTAAAAGGTCAAAATTTTAAAAATATCGGCACAAAAATAATAAAATTCTATTGCATAAAACTTTTCCGTCAACAAATAAACACTTAGCATTAAGAAAAAACGATGATTATTGCTTATTTGTGGAACTCATATCCTTTCATAATCCCTCTGTTTGATTTGGCAATAAAGGAAAGTATTTCATCTCTCTCGGGTGTGGCAGGCATTTCGGCTTCGATATATGCCAATGCTTGTGATACATTATAGTTTTTAAGATACAATATCCTGTAAATATCCTGTATTTCTTGTATCTTTTCATCTGAAAATCCTCTTCTTCTTAATCCTATTGAATTGATCCCAACAAATGACAGCGGATCCCGGGCAGCTTTGGTAAAAGGAGGCACGTCTTTCCTTACCAGGCTGCCTCCGGATATCATCACATGAGCGCCAATATTGACAAATTGGTGTACTGCCGACAATCCTCCTACAATAGCATAATCATCAACAAAAATATGGCCTGCCAGAGTTGCCACATTAGCCAGTATACAATTATCACTTATTCTGCAGTCATGGGCAACATGCACATAAGCCATAAGCAGGCAATTACTGCCTATTACTGTTTTGTAAGAGGTTTTGGTACCCTTGTTGACGGTAACAAATTCGCGAATAATGGTATTGTCGCCGATTTCAACGGTAGTGTCTTCTCCGGCAAATTTAAGGTCTTGCGGTATGGCACTGATAACAGAACCGGGAAAGATCTTGCAGTTTTTACCTATACGTGCACCATCCATTATTGTAACATTTGACCCTATCCAGGTGCCTTCGTCTATTTTAACGTTTTCATATATTGTTGTGAAGGGTTCTATAACTACTGATCCGGCTATTTTTGCATTGGGGTGAATGTATGCTAATCGTTTACTCATTATTTTTAACATTTATTTATTTTTGGCAAGCTGCGCCATTAATTCGGCTTCGGCAACCAACTTATTACCAACATAGGCTTTTCCACGCATATGACATATACCTCTTCTGACGGGAGCCATCAGATCCAATCTGAAAATAAGTGTGTCGCCGGGAACAACTTTTTGCTTGAATTTGACATTGTCAATTTTCAAAAAGTATGTATTATAATCCTGCGGGTTTTCAAGCGTCGACAAGTTAAGTATCCCGCCGGTCTGCGCCATGGCTTCAATTTGTAAAACACCAGGCATGATGGGTTCACCGGGAAAATGACCCGGGAAAAAACTTTCATTAACGGTAACATTTTTAACACCCACAACATGACTGTCGCTCATTTCTATGATCCTATCCACCATAAGAAATGGATAGCGGTGTGGCAACATTCTCTTTATATCATTAATGTCAAATACCGGTTTGGCGCTTGGGTCATATTGCGGTATATCGTTGGAAGCCAATTTATCCTTGATATATTTTTTTATTTTTTTTACAAATTCGATGTTGGATGCGTGGCCCGGCTTATTGGCTATAATATGGGCTTTAAACGGCTTTCCTGTAAGGGTGAGGTCGCCCAGAATATCCATCAGCTTATGGCGCGCAGGCTCATTATTATAATATAGGTCAAGATTGTTAAGCATACCTCCATCTTTTATCTCAATAGAAGGTTTATTAAAAAGTATAGCCATTTTATTCAGCTCTGACTGCCCGACCTTGTGATCAACAAAAACGATCGCATTGCTCAGATCACCTCCCTTTATTAGATCTCCTTCAAGCAGTTGCTCAAGTTCATGCAAAAACACAAATGTGCGCGACGGTGCTATCTCTTTTTTAAAATCAGACATTTGATCCAATGAAGCATGCTGCGTACCCAAAACCTTTGTTTTGAAATCTATCATGCACGATATGCGAAACCTGTCGCTGGGTATGGCGATTATTTCACTGCCTTTTTCTTCATTAATGTACTTGACGGTTTCTGTTATTTCCACTACTTCTCTGGCTGCCTCCTGTTCTATTATTCCGGCTTTACTGATCGCATCGGCAAAAGGTTTTGCGCTCCCGTCAAGAATGGGTGTTTCAGGAGCATCAACTTCTATTATAATATTGTCTATCTCGAAACCAGCTATCGCAGCCAATACATGCTCTACGGTCGCTATACGCCGGCCATCCTCTTCCAGTGTCGTGCCGCGTACCGTACTGGCAACATTATTAACCTCGGCACTCACAAAAGCTTCACTGCCAAGATCAGTACGTAAAAACCGAATACCACTGTCTTTGTCCGATGGCTTAAAGGTAAGCTTTACCGTTTTACCTGTATGCAATCCAACACCGGTTATGGTAACCGGTTCTTTTATGGTCTTCTGCTTTTCAAACATAATATCTTTTTCTGTTTAGCTTATTAATTTAACTTAACAAAATCCTGTCAACAAAAATAAACAAATGTTTAAATAATAAAAAATATTCTCCGATCAACAAAAAAAACAGAGAATACTCAAATGATTTTAAAGAAACACAGTTTGTGTCATCAGGCACAGAGAGATAACAGGGAGGTATTCTTTCGTGCTAAAAAAGCATGTTGTATCAGAATAAGCCTTTTGTTATCGTTTGCAAATGTACTACTTTTTATTTTTCTTACAAATTTGGTTGATATAACCTTCAAATTACCTGTATTATTTATTGTCTTTCAGATTTTTCAATTCATTTTCAAGCTGGTCGATCTTTTTAACCAGTTTTTCAAAGTTTCTGAAATGGACATAAGATTTTTTAAAGATATTGGCATTGAATGCAGGTGATCCCATAATTATTTCCCCGCTTTTAATGTTTGATCCCACTCCTGATTTTGCGGCAATTTTCACGTTATCTCCGATTGTTAGGTGGCCGCTGATACCGACCTGACCGCCAAACATACAGCTTTTCCCGACCTTAGTAGAGCCTGCTATACCAACCTGCCCTGCCATAACGGTGTTTTCATCAATTATAACGTTATGCCCGATCTGTATAAGATTATCGAGCTTTACACCTTTCCTTATCACGGTAGATCCAATGGTTGCACGGTCTATTGTTGTATTTGAACCTATTTCCACGGAGTCTTCAATAACAACATTTCCTATCTGTGCAATCTTTTTATAGTTACTGTCGGTTTGAACAGCAAAACCAAAACCGTCCGAACCGATCACAGCGCCGGAATGTAACGTGCAATCCTTGCCTATCAACGAATTTTCATATATTTTCACACCGGCATAAATGATCGTATTGTTGCCGATCTTTACATTATCGCCTATAAAGCTCTGGGGATAGATTTTTACGCCGGAACCTATCTCAACATTATCCCCTAAATAGGAAAACTCTCCGATGTAACTGTTTTTACCGACTTTCGCCGATGCCGAAACATAGGCCATAGATGAGATGCCTTTTTTTTCGGGTTTGCTTTTGTTATAAAACTCAAGCAATTTCGCCAGAGCATTGTAAGCATTGTCAACGCGTATGAGTGTGTTCTTTACAGGTCGTTCGGCTTTAAAATCCTTGTTGACCAAAATTATCGATGCATCAGTATTATAAACATATGAAGTGTATGAGGGGTTTGCCAAAAAAGTCAAAGAACCACCGGTTGCCTCTTCAATCTTTGAAACCCTGTTGACCTTAATGTTTTCATCACCCTCAATATGCCCGCCCAGAAAATCAGCTATCTGTTTCGCAGTGAATTCCATCTATAAATTATTTTAAATAAATAATCGACCGCAATTTACCAATTATTTCTTTTGCAACAAAAGATTTTGTGCATCAACATACTGGCCTTAGCAGCCGGATCAACAATAATAATAACATGTAATTATATAATGAAACCCTATCTTACTGACATAAAAAAAAGAAAATGAATAAAGTATGAGGGTTCCGTGTATCAAAAATTAATAAGGTCTGAATTGTCAAATCAACTTTATTAGAAGCCCGGACCTTTATCACATTATATGCGAATAAACTTTTCAAATAAGAAAAAATATAAAGTGCAAAAGTATCTTATTTTTCATTAACAATATAAATAATTTTTCAAAAAGGTTGAATTTCAGCAAATATTAAATTATTAATTAAATAAATGAAATAGATTGACAAAATTCCGGTAATTTTTGTTAAATTTGTAAAGGCAGGATGTATGTTTTATAAAAACGTATTTAAAAAATAGAAGGAAAATAATTATATGAGCATAAAAATATTATGGGTTGATGATGAGATCGACCTGCTGAAACCTCACATACTTTTTTTGGAGGAAAAGGGATATTCTGTTTTCACCAGTAATAGTGGTGATGAGGCTCTCGATCTCATTAATGAGGAAGACTTCGATATTATTTTCCTTGATGAGAACATGCCCGGTCTTACCGGCCTTGAAACATTGACCGAGATAAACAGCAAACATCCCGGCATACCTGTCGTTATGATAACAAAGAGCGAGGAGGAATCAATAATGAATGAGGCCATCGGAAGCAATATTTCCGATTATCTTATTAAGCCTGTAAATCCTCACCAAATAATCCTGTCAATAAAAAAGAACCTGGAAAACCGCAAGCTTATTGATGAAAAAACCACTTTATCTTATCAGCAGGAATTTCAGAATATATCCACAGCATTGAGCGGTAAGCTTGATTATTATGACTGGAAAACCATATACAAGAATCTTGTTAACTGGGAGCTTAAGCTTGAAAAATCAGATGATCCTGGATTAAAGGAAATACTAAGGATGCAGAAGACAGAAGCCAACAAGGTTTTTTCCAAGTTTATCCAAAACAATTACCTTGACTGGATTAACGGGGAAGCCGAAAAAAAGCCTGTTTTATCACATACATTGATCAAGGAGGCTGTATTGCCCATATTGCATAAAGACAAGAAAGTTTTTTTGATCCTTGTTGACAATCTGCGATACGATCAATGGAAAGTGCTGCAATCCTTGCTCCAGGAATCATACCGGGTTGAGCTTGACGATGTTTATTGCAGTATTTTGCCTACTGCCACACAATATGCAAGGAATGCCATTTTTGCCGGTCTGATGCCCTCGGATATAAAGAAAAATCATCCGGAATACTGGATTGACGAAGGCACTGATGATTACCGGAACCAATACGAAGCACAGCTTTTGCAGCAACAGCTAAAAAGGCTCAGGGCAGATATCAGGTTCAATTATCATAAAATATTGAATATGACGGCAGGGAAAAAGCTTGCCGAAAACCTGTCCAATTATATTTCAGCGCCTTTGAATATTTTAGTATATAATTTTGTTGATATGCTTTCTCACGCCCGTACCGAAATGGAAGTTATCAAGGAGCTGGCAAGCGATGAACCCGCCTACCGTTCACTTACCATGTCATGGTTTCAGCACTCACCGCTGAAAGACATCATAAAGTCACTGGCAGAGAAAAAGATCAGCATAATATTAACCACCGATCACGGTACTATTCAGGTTATGCATCCCGTTAAAGTTGTTGGCGACAAAAACACCAATACCAACCTGCGATACAAAACAGGACGCAGCATGCAATATAACCCCTCAGAAGTCTTTGAAATAAACAAACCACAGGATGGTTTCCTGCCACTTACCAATGTTAGCTCTAACTATATCTTTGCCAGGGAAAACCACTTCTTCGTTTACCCTAATAATTACAACTATTATGTTAATTATTACCGCAACACATTTCAACATGGCGGTATTTCCCTTGAAGAAATGCTGATTCCGTTCATTTATTTAAAGGCAAAATGATGGAATATATTACTGATATATACCGGTGTAAAACCGTTGACGAACTTTACCATACAGGTAAAAAACTACTTGACAAACATCATGATAGAAAGATATTCGCAATTTGCGGCCAGATTGGTTCAGGAAAAACAAATTTCATCAAAATATTATGCAAATTGCTTGGAGTTGAAGACCCGGTTACCAGCCCGAGCTTCTCGATTATTTATGAATACAGGACAAAAAATGGAGATCCGGTCTATCATTTCGACCTTTACAGGGTCAATATTGATGAAGTTCTTGATCTGGGTTATGAGGAGTATTTCTTCAGCGGTAATTATTGTTTTATTGAGTGGGCTGACAAGATCGGGCATCTGCTGCCTGATGATGCAATAATTGTTAAAATTGAAGATGTGAACGGAGAGAGGATTATTAAGTTTTAATATGTTTTGATTATTGCAAAAGGGTAGAATGTTCTTTGATCAAGCGATTGTAATTTTGACTTAACGGATTAATGCCGTGTATTTTTGTTTGAAAGGCTTACATAATGAAATTGCAAATTAACGAAACCTGATATATATGAAAAAATCAAACAAGGAACAATCTTATTACAGTCAGGCGGGCAAGTACCTGCCCCAGGAGGAGATGCTTGAGGTAGAAAAGAAGAAAGACTTTTTGACCATCGGCATACCCCTCGAAACTACTTACCATGAGAACCGGGTGGGTCTGGCCCCCGAGGCGGTCAACCTGCTGACACAAAACGGGCATAAAGTGTTTATAGAGTCCAAAGCAGGCGATAATGCTTATTTTTACGATGAATCGTATAGTGAGGCAGGCGGTGAAATAGTATATGATAAAAAAGAGGTTTATAAAACGGATATCATACTGAAGGTAGCACCGCCAACAGAAGAAGAGTCAGAGCTTTTAAAACCGGGGCAGGTTCTGTTTTCAACAATAGCATTAACAATGCAGAATGAACGCTTTTTCAAAACACTGATGTCGAAAAAGGTCAATGCCATTGCTTTTGAGCTTATTAAGGACCGTGCAAACGTTTTGTCGCTTGTACGCAGCATGAGCGAGATAGCGGGCAATACTTCTGTGCTTATAGCTGCTGAATATCTTTCCGACAAGAAGCTTGGCAAGGGAGTAATGTTCGGTGGCTTTTCGGGTATTTCGCCTACCGAAGTAGTAATATTGGGTGCCGGCACGGTGGGTGAGTTTGCAGTACGTGCAGCTACAGGTCTCGGGGCTTTTGTAAAGGTGTTTGACAACTCCATATACCGCCTGAGAAGGCTGCAAAGTAACCTGAATGCACGCATATTCACATCAATAATACAGCCCAAGGTACTGCTAAAAGCCCTTAAAACTGCCGACGTGGTGATCAGCGCAATACACTCGCCGGAAGGCCGTTCGCCGGTAGTCGTCACTGAAGAAATGGTCAGCCGGATGAAATATGGCTCGGTAATAGTTGATGTAAGCATTGACCAGGGAGGATGCGTGGAAACATCCCGTGTCACATCTCACGCCGACCCCGTCTTTAAAAAATACAACGTCACACACTATTGCGTTCCAAACATAGCTTCGAAGGTGCCCCGTACCGCATCATATGCATTCAGCAACTTCTTTGCACCCATACTGCTCAATATCGGTGAAGGCGGAGGCGTTAATAACCTGCTCAAAATTGACCCCGGAATCAGACATGGAGTATATATCTTTAACGGAACACTGACAAATGCCTATATAGGTGAATTGTTCAAAATCCCATACCAGGATATCGACCTGCTGATAACCGCATGGTCATGAGCAGAGTTGCTCCGGTTACAAAATTTAACGGAGTTAAAACTCACTTTGATTTACAAATGAAAAATTATGAATGGCACTGGAAAAATTCAAAAAAATATTTAAAGAACTTTTTATTTCAATAATAAAAGAATTTCATAGTCTTAAGCCTTAAAAAAAACCCGGCAAATTTTACCGGGCTTCTTTTGTGACTCGGCTGAGGTTCGAACTCAGGACCCCATCCTTAAAAGGGATGTGCTCTACCTGCTGAGCTACCGAGTCTGATATGTTTTTTATTTTCCTATTTCCCTTATTATTTTGGGAGTGCAAAAGTAAAACCTTGGGATCAAAAATCCAAAATATTTTCCTATAATATTTCAAATATTGTTATAAAAAGCTATATATCAATCGAGTACAGGATGTCTTTCAAACTTTGCGTCAGGATCAAAAAGCTTTTTGTATGTAACAAGAATGAAAATTTTCTCTAATTCCATGGCTTCAATGAGTCTGATCATTTTTCTGTTAAAGTCGCCTATCCACGATATGTACATATCATAATAACGATTGCTGCTTAAAACTATATTTCTCAATTTCATAACCATAGCGCTTTCAATGCCTTTACCGCGATGCTCCGGCACAATGCCGAACACAAGCCCGTAAATCGTGTGGCATTCGCCTAACCACCTGTAAAACAAAAATTTGAGCTTTCCAAGAAAATTAAGTTTTCCTTTTACATAACTGAATAATTGATTTAATTCCGGTATGTTTATGAAAAATGCCACCGGTTGATCCTTATAATAAACAAATATAACTATTTCAGGGTCTATTATACTTTTCATCGAATTGAATATTTTCATTACATCATTTATCGAAAGGGGTTTGAAATGTTGGTGCGAATCTTTCCAGGCTTCATTGTATATGGTCATGAAATCATGTGCATATTTTTCAAGATTTTTTTTATCAAGGGTTTGAAAAGAATAACCGTCGGATTCGATGAGCCTCCTGTATTTTTTTTCGAACAACGGGTGAAATTTCTTGTCTCTTTGACCCCTGAACACATATTGTTCGTAAAAGTTTCTGAATCCGTATGCTTCAAAAAGTTCCTTGTAATACAGCGGGTTGTAGTTCATCCTGTAAGGCGGTTTATATCCTTGATTTCTTACCAGCAGCCCCCAAAACCTGTCTTTTTCGCCAAAGTTGACCGGTCCTTCCATGGCTTCCATTCCGAAACCCTCTAACCAATCCTTGCATTTATCAAACAATGCAAATGCAGCATCTTTGTCGTTGACACATTCAAAAAATCCCATCCCGCCAGTGGGTTGATCATGTGTGGTGGCTAGCTGCCTGTTTATAAACGCGGCAACACGGCCAATAAGATTACCGCCGGCATCTTTCATTATCCAGCGTACAGCCTCACCATGCTGAAAATGATTATTCATGGCAGGATCAAACACAGCCTCGATATCCCTATCAAGATGACTTATCCAGTTTGGATCATTACGATAAATTATTCGCGGAACCCGCAAAAAATCCCTCCTGTCAGAGGTTGTGACAACTTCTTTTATGTGCATGTGTGTAAATTTGTGTGCATCTGCCCAACTATTATATTCAAAAGATTGCAAAAGTAAAAAATTTTGGCTTAATGCCGGTATTTGCCAAAAAATCAATAGTTGTTAAAATGTTAGCTCAATAATATATTTGTTCAAACGTGAGCATTCAAATGTTTTGTTGTTTTCCGGGTAGTCCGGCTCAGCCGGTGAGAATTTTTAACAATAGGTTATAGTTATAGTGATAAAATAATCTTAATGATGCAAAACAGGCAAAGGAAATTATTCGTTTTAAACCGTTTTTTTTCTATTTTTGTTCCCGCCATATAGTAGTTAACGGAATATATTACTCTAAACCGCGTTACTGCAAAGAAACCTGCAAATACTGATAATATTGATAAATGAAGTATAAGTCATATCCTTTAAAGAATTACAGTCAGACAAAAGCTGAAATTGGTTATGTTCCGCGAAAAAGATCCACTCAAGAGACTTATGATCGTATTGGCTTTATGTCGGGTTTGGAAGTTCATCAGCAACTCGATACCGGTAAAAAGCTTTTTTGCAGATGTCCTGCCGGTATATACCAGAAAGATGATGATTATGATGCTGAAATCATAAGACATATGCGGCCTACTTTGAGCGAGTTGGGAGAATATGACGGGACGGCTCTGATGGAATTTAAAACACGCAAAGATATTATCTACCGGATAAAGAACATTACCACATGCACTTACGATACTGATGACACACCTCCTTTCCCCATAAATCATGATGCACTTGAGATAGCACTTGAAATATCGCTTTTAAAAAAGCTGAACATTGTAGGCGAGGTTCATATCACGCGCAAGCAATACCTTGACGGCAGTATTCCGACCGGCTTTCAGCGCACCGGCATTCTGGGCGTTGAAGGCGAGATAGAATTAACAAATAAAAAAATCAGGCTCATTCAACTGAGCCTTGAAGAAGATTCATGCCGTGAAGTATCAGATATCGGACATACCAGGACATACAGGACAGACCGCCTTGGCATGCCTTTGATTGAGACGGTTACCTATCCTGATATGGTTAACCCTGATGAGGTTGCTGAAGCATGTCAGTTTATAAGGTTTTTGAATCGCAGTACAGGAAAGGTCAGGACGGGTATCGGTGCGGCAAGGCAGGACGTGAATGTCAGCTGCAGAGGTGGTACAAGAGTTGAAATAAAAGGGGTCTCACATATCAAATGGATACCCGAATTAACACATAATGAAGCTTTCAGACAGTGGGCACTGCTGCATATAAGAGAAAAGCTGCTGAAAAAAATTAAAAAAACCACCGAATGGACAATAAAATTCAAAGAACTTGACAGCCGTTATTTTAATATCAAAAAGTCGCCTTTCATAAAATTTATAAAAAGCGATTATAAATTTTATGTGGTGCTTTTACCCGGATTTAAAGGCATATTATCACATTTCACTCAACCGGGCAAAAGTTTTGCCGATGAAATCAGCGACAGGCTTAAAGTCATTGCCTGTATTGAGCAGCCCAACATGACTCATAGCGAAGCCCTTAAACCAATGATAAGTGATCAGGTTATGGCTTCCATCAAAGAAGAAATGGATATGAAACCCGCTGACGGCCTGGTGGTTTTCCGGGGGCCTGAGGATGATATCAAAACAGGCCTGGAAACTATAGAAGAAAGATGCAAATGGGCTTTTGAAGGAGTACCAAACGAAACACGCAAATCATTTGCCGACGGCACAACAATATTTGAGAGAGTATTGCCGGGACCCGACAGAATGTATCCCGATACCGACTCCGCTCCAATCCCTTTGAAAGATGATTATATTGAAAAACTGCGCAAAAGACTGCCCGAAGAAACTATTAAAGCATACAGGCAAATGAAAAAATGGAATATTCCCGAAGATACCTATACATATATACTGAGAAACAACTTGTACCCGCTCATTAGTAAAATAATTAACAAGCTTGGATATGAACCTAAGTTTGTCGGCACCTTATTCGGACACAAGTTAAAATACCTGGACAGACAATTCGAACAGTCAAAAGATTTTAATTATGACAAGATTTTCAGCTTGTTGGAAAACATTAAAAACAACGGGTATGAAAAGGAGTTGGTTTTTGAAATGTTGCCCGTAGTCTATCAAAAACCAAAAATTGATTTTTTATCGATACTTGCACTGATAAATTATAAAAAGATAAGTGAAAAACAATTACTTGCCGACCTTTCTTTTTTGAAGAAAAAACATAGCGACATTTGCCATTCTAACAATAGCGAGGCACGTTATAATTGGTTAATGGGGCAAATACGGCCAAAGGCAATAGGCAATATTTCGCTGGCAAAACTTAAGGAAACGGTGCGTAATATTGATTCTTAAGTAATTTATTTTTCAAATGTTTTTGCAGACTTTTGAAAATTTGAGAGATGACATAGTGAAAGTCGGGAGTAAGGTGTTAAGGATAACATAACCACTTAATAACATAACAAAATATGAGTGAGGATCATTTTCAGGGATACAAAGGAGAGGCTCTTGAAGTGCTGAAAAAGTACAAAGTCAGGGTATGGGGACAGGTTGATATTGAAACCACACGGGGCAATTTTACAGGCACGGTGTTACCGCGGTCAGAGAGTGACGACGATTTTCATTTGGTGCTGAAGATACCAACCGGTTACAATGTAGGCATTGATGTGCATAACATCAAATCCATGACCGAAACCGGCTATAAGAAGGCTAATTACAAGATACCCGAAAAAGAGTTTCCTTACACTGAAGGTTTACCCAATGTAAAATTATTCGGCACAGGCGGCACGATAGCTTCACGGCTTGATTACCGGACGGGTGCGGTAATACCCGCCTTTACACCGGGAGAGTTGTACGGTGCAGTACCCGAGCTGGCCGACATATGTAACCTGACTACCGAAAAGCTTTTTGCCGTATTCAGTGAAAACATGGGCCCTGAACAGTATAAGAAGCTTGCGATAGCCATAGGAAAAGAAATTGAGAACGGTATTGACGGTATAGTAATCGGACATGGCACCGATACTCTTCACCACACGGCAGCGGCTCTTACTTACATGATAAAAGACCCGCCCATACCAATTGTAATGGTCGGTTCGCAGCGCTCAAGCGACAGGCCTTCTTCGGATGCCGCACTTAACCTTATGCATGCCAATTATACTGCCGCATATGGTCAAATAGCCGAAGTTTTGGTATGTATGTTTGGACCTACTTCCGACGATTATGCCCTGTTGCACAGAGGCACACGCGTGAGAAAGATGCACTCATCATACCGCAGCACATTCCGTACCCTGGGCGACATACCCCTGGCAACAGCTACAAGGCAAGGCGTGAAACCTCTGAAAAATAATTTCAAACCAAGACGTAATGATAAAAATGTGGAAATATTACCATATTTCGAAGAAAAAGTGAGCATAGTCTATTATTACCCCAATATGCAGCCCGATATTATTGACAGCCTTGTTGAAAATGGCTATAAAGGAATAGTAATTGCCGGTACAGGCCTGGGGCATGTGAATAAACCTTTGTATCCTGCTATTGAAAGAGCTACAAAAAAAGGTGTGCATATATACATGACTGTGCAAACAATGTGGGGGTACGTACACATGTTTGTATATGATACCGGTCGTGACCTGATGGCTAAGGGTGTAGTACCCGCAGAAAATATGCTTCCCGAAGTGGCTTATATCAAGCTGGGATGGACCCTAGGGCAAACCAATGACCCGAAAGAAGTGAAAAAGATCATGCTTACACCGGTTAACGACGATATTACATCCCGCGAACCCTATAACGGATACCTCGTTTACCAGGGAGGATTACCCGAAGTGGAAGAATTTATCAGGAAAGTACGTAAGTGATTAACAAATCCTGTACATCAAACCTCTACAATACCCAACTAACATTGATAATCGCTAAATGAACTATTGTCACAGCTAAATGATCTGCATCCGACTACCTCGAAAATAAAGGCTTAACTATCTGCTCACTTTCTTCAGATGCAACCTTCATTACTCCCGGCACCACTCCTTTCATCATTTTACCCATTAATCCGGTATTCATCCACGAAACATAAGTCTTACCGTCGGTCTTTTCATATACTGCTATGCAGCATGGCATAAGGACACATGTTTATTCTGGTTTTTCAAAGCTTTAAATTGGTGATGGAATTACTATAACACCCCGATCTTTCCGGACTGAAGACTACAGGCTAATATCCTCGATTATCAGTCTAATCCGAGTTATCCGCATTCTTTTTTTTTAAAAAAAACTATAAAAATAGTTGCATAACTAAAAATTTAGTTATATGTTTGTGCGGTGATCAGATTTTTTTTAATCAAAAACTGAGAAAGATCATGAAAGAGCTGACAAAGGCAGAAGAACAGGTTATGCATATTTTGTGGGACATCAAAACAGGCTTTGTTAAGGATATCCTGGCTAAGATGGATTACCCCAAGCCTGCGTACACGACAGTATCAACAATTGTACGCATTTTGGAAGATAAAGGGTTTGTAGATCATAAAGCTTACGGCAAAGCCCATGAATACTATCCGGTGGTTGATAAATTGACATATACAAGGGAGTTGATGAAGGGTATTATGTTAAATTATTTCGGCAATTCATTACAACAGATGGTTTCATTTTTTTCAAACGAGAAGGGGCTGACTGCTTCTGAATTGGAAGAGTTGAAGCGGATCATTGAGGATGAGATGGAGAATAAAAAATAAAAAACCCTGCTAAAATAAAATTACTTATCAATAAAAGATATTATATATGGAAACAACAGGCAATTATATTTTCTGGGCTGCCATTTATATCGCAATCACCGCTTTGGTTTATTGGCTGATGGTGCGAAGACCGGCTACCCCGGGTCAAAACCGCTGGTTTATTCTTACCGGCTTGACCGCTTCAATACTATTTGGGGCGATTGGTATAATACCAATACAAAGAACGGCTGAAACAGCAGCTTTTTCCTATATCATATTGCCTGAGGTGGTAGTGGGAGCATCTGAAGCTTTGGATAATACCGGCAAAGAATTGTATCACGCCATAAGCACCCGGAGCCTCCTCTTGTACGCTAGCTTTGGCATCACTCTTTTATTGGCTGCAAGAATGTTTGGCAGCATTGCTTTTTTGCTTGCACGTATCCGTATTAATCGCCGGATATCTATATCGGGGTGCACAGTATTACCAATGAAAAAAAATGTTGCACCCTTTTCGTTTTTTGGCTTTGTGTTCATCCCTGAATCCATGTTGTCAGATAAGCAGTTAGGAACTGTTTTAATTCATGAGAAAGTCCATATTCGCAAAAAACACTCATTTGATTTGATATTTGTCGAATTGCTCACTTTAGTTTTCTGGTTCCATCCGGCGATATGGTATTTGCGTCGTGAGCTGAAGCTGCAGCATGAATATGAAGCTGACCGTTGTGTACTTAAACAACAAATAGAAAAGACATCCTATCAAAAAATGCTTCTGAACATGTCTTTATTCGGATCAGGCATTACAATGGCAAATCCTTTTAATTATTCACCTTTAAAAAAACGAATTATGATGATGAACAAAAATTTTCAGGGCAATCATGCGAAGGCAATTTTAAGCATGTTTGCTGTCATTCCATTGTTTGCAACAATTATTGTACTACAATCATGCAAGCAACAGCCGGAAGCTGATACAGAAAAAGGGGATAAATTTACAGTTGTTGCAGAGGATGATGTAGTAACTGATACGGTTTATAACAAAGTTGCCGAAAATCCATCTTTCCCCGGAGGAATGCAGGAGATGGTCACCTTTTTACGAGAACATATTGTTTACCCTGAAGAGGCAAGAAAGGCCGGTACCCAGGGGACAGTATTTGTAACTTTTGTCGTAAAAGCCGATGGCAAGATTAGTGATGTTCAGATAGCTCAGGGTGTTACTCCTGAACTTGACAATGAAGCTAAGCGTGTAGTTGAAATAATGCCTGACTGGGAGCCGGGCAGGCTGGAGTGCGGTAAAGCTGTAAATGTTAAATTCAACCTTCCGGTGAGGTTTCAGCTTGACAACGATAATGAAACTACTGAAAAGATTGACTTTGCTGACGAAATAGATAAACTGGTCTTTGAAAGAAAAGGAATTTTAAAAAACGGTATGTTGCTAATTATCAACGGAGATACTATCGACATTAATGAAGAACAACATGCGGATATGGACAAGTTGATCCCTTATGAAAACGCTGACCATATTAAAATTCATACCGGTGATAGAGCCCGGTCACTTGATCGGGGAATCTTGATTGATGTCAAACTAAAAGATAATTCTGAAAAAACGGACAACAACTAACGCTTTAGTGTGAACAAAAACTCCGCCCCCCCACCTTTACGGGTTTTGACTGATATGTCGCCTTTATGAAACCGAACCGCATTTTTAACTATCGCCAACCCAAGGCCGGTACCCCCATTAGTGCGTGCCCTGCCTTTATCAACCCTGTAAAACCTCTCAAAAACCCTCAACTGATGCTCTTCATCAATACCAGTGCCATCATCGGAAAATGAGAAATAAACGTAATTATCATCCCCAAAATATTCATCAATAGATATTGTTACTTTTTCACCCGCATATTTCAGAGAATTTTCCATTAGATTTTGAAAAATAGAATAAATAAGCGCCTTATTTCCACTTATTTCAGTTCCCTTTTTTATATTGCATTCAATTTTAGCATTGGGTTCATCAATGCTTGATTGCAGGTTTTCTATAACATCATTTACAACAGACTTAATGTTTACGGTTTCAATTTCAAACAAATTAGCAGATTCCTCAATTTTTGTCAGCATAGAAATATCATGTATCAATTCGGAAAGCCTTTCAGTTTGAATTGCAGCTTTTTCTATAAAATACCTTTGTTTTTCAGGTGTAATGCCCTGATTATCCAGCAAGGTTTCCATGTATCCTTTGATTGAACTTACCGGTGTTCTCAATTCATGAGCTATATTTGATGTCATCTGCTGTTTTAATAGCTTTCTTTTTTCTGTTTTAGTTACGTCATTAATCGAAACTTCATAGCTCTTGTCCTGAAAAATAATACACTGAATTTCAAAAAACCTTTTGTTCTTTTCGATTGACAACCTCTTAACAGGAGGATTTTTTATATATGTAGTTTTGGTTTCATTAGTATGGGTTTTAATAAAATCTTTTACAGGCTTAAATTCTTTTACTTTCAGGAAGTGGTCGGCTGTAATTGCAGGAATATCGGATATCAGGTTCAGGTACTGTATAAAGTGATTATTTGCAAGTATCTTTTCATCATCTTGTGAAAATATAGCTATTCCTTCCTGCACCATTTGCAGGTGGTGGATAAGCTTTTCCTTCTCATTGCGAAGCTCTGAGTTGGTTTTTTTCAAGTTGTTGTAAATGTTAATTATTTGATTGACTATTGTGCCCAACTCATTTTCCGGAAAATGTACTGGTTTATCAATGATTTCGTCTTTTCCTGCCATTATTGCAAAATCCTTTAGTTTTAAAATTGACTTTCCTACTTTGTCGGAAACATAAAGCAGAACACCTGTAGTTATAAGGAAAATAAAAACTATAAAATATATAAACACGCTTTCTGCCTGTAAAAATTCTCTGACACTCATGCTGTACACCACTGCTGATCTGACAAAATATTTATCATAAAGCTTAGCATAGTAATAAAAATCCTGATTGGTCGATTCCGACAATCTAATATTCGCTCCTTTTTCATGAAAAAGAGCTTCCTGTACTTCGGGTCTGTACTGGTGGTCTTCCATTTCCCAATAACGTTCATAGAAGCTGTCATACAAAACTTCACCATTGTAGTCAATAACAGTGATACGGATATCGCTTCTGGGAAGTATCTTGACTATAGAATCAAGCTTGGAGAATTGCTTGTCTTTATATATGTTATTGTGCTGAATAAAGCTATGAACAAAGTCTGTATAACTGTTCAATATGCTCTCAAGCTCTTGTGCCTTGTACTGTTTTTCGCGGTTGTATTGAAAAGTTGTGATAGCAGCTGTAAACACGATAAAAACAACAAAAAAGTATATGAATAATTTTCGTCTGTAAGTGGTCTTTCCTATCATGGTATGATTTTTATTTTAAATTATTTTCTTCAAATCGAAACAATACCCGTACCCAGACCTGTTGACCAGGGCCTGTCCGTAACTTCCAAGTTTCTTTCTTATGCGTGTAATATTAACATCTACAGTTCTGTCACCAACAATTACATCATCTTTCCAAACATAATCCATTATCTCCTCACGTGAAAAAACCCTTTCCTGGTTTTCCACAAGAAGCAATAATATTTCAAATTCTTTTTTGGTCAGGTTAACCGGCTTGTTTTCAATCATAATCTTTTTGCTGTTAACATCAATCAGCATTTTTTCAATTATAATATTTTCTTCTTTTCTGCCTGTTGATTTGGTTCTGTTTAAAACCGCTTTGACTCTTGCTATAACTTGCCTGACTGAGAAAGGTTTTGAGATATAGTCATCGCAACCCAGGCTAAACCCTGTTAGTGCATCATTGTCGGTATCCTTGGCGGTAAGAAAGATAATGGGTACTGTAAGCTTCCGTTCTTTTCTTATCTTTTCTGCCAATCTGAATCCCGACATCTTACCCATCATAACATCAAGCAATAAAAGGTCGTACTTATTAAGCTTGAGGTTTATAGTTTCCTCAGCTGAGTATGCAACATCAACAATAAAGCCTTCGTTTTCGAGATTGAATTTCAGGATCTCGCACAAGTCCTGCTCATCATCAACTACAAGTATTTTGTAACCTTTCATTATTGTTAATTGTAATTAAAGTACCGGCTAAAAGCATCTTTCTAAATTACAAATGTATTATTGTGTCGAATAACGAATCTCCTATTCACCCCGTTGGATAAAAAAATCCAACGGGGCGGGTTTACGAATTACGAATAATTTCCGAATACTGATTACCGATTACCCATTAACCATAAAACCTATCAACTTCATGCTCTATGCCCTATGCCTCTATAACCGATTATCTTTTCTCAATCTTATTAATCTTCTTATGCCTTACATCCCTTCCTTCAATAGCAAAGATAGCTGCTTCTGCAATATTTGTTGCATTATCTGCTATACGTTCAATGTTTGAAACTATGCTTCTGAGGCTTATAAAGGTTGACAGTTCAGCTTTAGATTTCA
>PWJZ01000125.1 GCA_003559855.1 Bacteroidales bacterium | reverse complement strand
TTTCCCGCAGATGTCGCAGATTTTCGCTGATAAATTTAATTGATTATCAGGAATTTATAATCTGCGCATATCAGCGAAATCTGCGGGAAATAATATTTTTGGACTTTTTAGAGTGGACTCATTTTTGAAAAGTATAAAAAATCCCAAATGACAATCTCAACGTTACACTTTGCAAAAATTTTCATTTTTTATTAGTGTTAATTATTTATTTTTATACAGGTTTTGGATAAAAATAAATCAGCAACATATTACCTTTGCCAAATATATTAAAATCTTAATATCATGTTTATAGATAGAAGCAATAACCGGGCAGCAGTTTTCTTATTTCTGATATTTGTTATTTGTATTTCCTGCGAGCGTATGCCATCTCATATAAATCTCGAGCAGAAGCATAATGAGAAAGCCTGGCATATTCTTGCTCCGGGTTTTGGTACGATGGGTTTGATTCATGATAAAGATGTCTATATTTATTATTTTACCGAAACGCGTACATGGAAACGTGACAGGGTGTCGCAGTTCATTCTTCCTGATGATGTTGACGGGGTTATAGCTCTTGGTATGGGCTATATTGGTGTTTTACATAATAATGTTGTGCAATTCTATTATCTCGATGGGGAAAACCAATGGCAAAAGGAAGAGAGAATGCTTCTTATATTGCCTGAGGATTACAACAGGATTGTTGTAATGAAGATGACCTACGCCATGGGTTTGGTCGGCATAGAAAAAAATAATAAGGTCGATTTCTATTTCCTTGATGGTGATGGAAGATGGCGCAGAGATGAAACAGCAGTTTTTTATGTGCCCGAGGGTATAGATGATTATTTTGCCATGGGCGACATGATGATGGCAATTGTGGATGATAACAAGCTGGGTTTTTTTTACCTGGCTGAAGACCGTCAATGGGTTTTTGCACACGATCATGTGCTCCGGATACCTGAAGGCTATGAAGCTTTTATTCCTTATGAACCCGGAATTGTCGGTATCATGGAAGATGATGTCATAAGGTTCTTCGAAATTGATGATCAAAGCGACATGTGGATTATTGATGAAACCCTCAACTTCCGTTGGAAAAGACACATGTCGCAGCTTGAAGGAAACTAAGCCGGCAGCATGCAGGCACGTTAGTCTTGTAATATCCATTCGGATATATCAATAATTACCTGTTCATACACGTTGTTTTCAACAAAATACTCATCAGGGCCTGAAGTATCGCCTTCGCCTTTAAAGAATAAATGGTTCAGTTCGGGATAAAGGATAAAACTTGAATCATGGTGACCGGCAAGTGCTTTTTCCCATGCATCAAAGTCGTCCATAGTGATCTGATAATCTCTTTTTCCGTGCAGGACAAGTATGCGTTGCGGTAAGCCCGCCGAAATTTCGCCTATGTTATGTTTGTTGATGTCTGCCAGGTAAGAAGGTGGCATATTGAAAAAGCTTTCACTGTATTCTGCATCGGGGTTTGACCTTTTATTTTTCAGGCTTTCGACCCTTTCTTTCATTGAAGCTAATTCTTTGAGAGAAGCTTCGGATGTATCATTGCGTAACTTCAGCAAATATTCAACCTGCCCAGGTATAATTTCGTAAAAGTATCTTGGTGTTCCTGCCATAGAGATAATTCCTTTGATTTGTGGTTCTTCTTGTACTATGCGCGGGGCCACCACGCCGCCCAGGCTGTGCCCCAACAAATAAATATTCTCTGCATCCACACCGTTGAGCATGCAAGCTGTTTGTACTGCATATACTGCATCCTGCCCGGTCTCTTCCCATACTGTCATATTTTCAATATCCAGAGTGTTTGCATTGCGATAGGTCCTTTTTTCATATCGTAATACTGCAACACCACGGCTGGCAAGGCCCCATGCCAGGTCACGGAAGATCTTATTCGGGCCTATTGTTTCATCGGCATCATGGGCGCCTGAACCATGTACAAGAACTATAACAGGCACATTGTCATGGTTCTTGGGCATGGTGAAAATGGCAGGCAGATTTATGTCGCCGCAATCTACAAACAGCTCTTCCTCCGTAAATAAGTTGCTGTCAGCATAAGCCGGCGGGTCCGCATATTTCTCGGGAGGCGGCATCACAAACCGAAAACCACTGACCCTTATATTGCCGTCGAAAACTATTCTTGCCCCCAACTCCATACTTTCGAATTCACATACCAGTATGACTATTTCATAATCGTCCAATGTTTCAAATACAACACGGTTTACCGATTTGAATCTTCCCAGCTGGCCTTCAAGACCAAAGGCAATCTCTTCCATTTGTTCCACAGTTACCGCCTTGCGAAAATCATTGCTTGTCATTTCCATCATCTCATCAACTTCCTTCCGGAGCAGGTGATCAAGAAATTTTCGGGCAGCAGTTTCATGAGGGATCTGACAAAATATGTCGGTTGAAAAAATTAAAGCAATTAAAATAACCCATAATGAGCTTTTCCGGGTGACAGATTTGATTGTTTTCATGTTATTAGTGTTATGTTAAATATTTGATTATTATTAAAAATGACAACGCTTATAACCTTAGATATGATATATGCCGCCAAAAAGCCTATGGTAAAGGAGATACCTGCTTTGTTTCCTTTGATATTAGCTGAGAACTTGTAAGCATTATACATTAGCACAACCATCCATACTATCATTAATAATACCAATATTAAAATCAACACGGCAACTATTATCTGTAGATTTGAAATGTTTACCGGTTCTCCTTTTTCAAGGTATTGGTAAAGGAGGTAATTTGAAAACACCTTTGGTGCTTCGGAAAAACTCGTTAGAACGGCTATCAACATTGGGAATCGCGCCAGGGCAAGTGTTCCGGCTATGTCAACCAGGCGTATTTTGGAGCCTGTAAGAATAAATGCCAGCGGAGCAAGTATAATGACTGCCGACAGCCAATTGCCCAGCGTCATAAGCAAATGAGTAGGAAAGCTCCCCTCAGGCCCGTAATGCATGTCAAGGATACCATCCTGCCATGTATTATTCAGATACCCTAACCAGGCTGTCAGTACCATAATGAGCAAACCGGCAATTAAAGCCGTTTCGCCTGCAACATATACAAATGGATTGTAAATACTTCTTTTGTCTGAAAATAATTGTTTTAGCATGTTGTTTACATATTGAAATTAGACATAAAAAACTACTTTTGACCGGTTTCAAGAGCATTGATCTTTTGTATTATCTCGTCAAGCTTATTTCTCACACTGGGATAACTAAGACCCAGGTGTTTTGCCATTTCCTTTAAACTTCCGCTGCGTTTGACAAATTCAATTATAAACGTCTGATCTTCCTGGGGAAGGGAAACAAGCAGCGGAAGCGGAAACTTACCGTTTACCCTGGTTGCACAGTCCGTGCATTCCAACGATGTTACCTCAAGTGGTAATGTACATGACGGACAATAAAGCGGCATTTTCTTTGACATAATTTCTTTTTTTGTGGCAAAAATAAAAACAATATTTAATAAAGTCAAGTAAAAAGTGAATAAAATTTAAAAAAGGTTTAATAAAATTGATTTTTTTAAGATTTTTTTATTTCTTTAATCCTCAGATTTTATAGATATATTTGCAATTGAACTTAAAATCCTTTTCCAATGCAGATGACGCAATCACATTTAAAAACATTAATGATAGATGCCTCTACAGGTTTTTACAAGATTTTGCGCTATGAGATAGGCAATTTTTGGGGTCCGGTAGATTTGGGTATTCATTTGGCAAAGAGGTATGATAGTTTGAATATAGGCACGGGCTTGCTGGCCGGTTCTATTTTCCCGGGCTCAAACCGTCTGGTCTTTAATGGTTTCAGTCCTTGCTGGCATGGGTTTTATGTTTCCTCAATGGGTGGTGCCGGCCTGGTATTTGATGATCTTGGTATTAATATGGTTTCTGTTACAGGTAAAGCCAATACTCCATCGGTGCTTTATCTGAACCGGGTACATGGCGAGGAGATCGAGGTTGAGATCATACCTGTGCGTTTGCGCAAGATATGGGAGCAAGGCAGAAAAGGGGTTTATTCTTTGATGGAGCATACTCTTGAACTTTTCAAAGATCGCTATGAAAATGATCCGCGGATACTTGCCACAGGGCCTGCATCATTATTTACCGACTTCGGGGCTATTGGTTCTGCACCCGTTCGTAAAGGGAAATTAACATATGTTGACTGCTGGGCAGGAAGAGGAGGATTTGGTACCAAATTGCTGAAAAAACATGGTGTTGCAGCTGTTATTTATGGAGGAACACATATTGACGAAGATTTTCGCGACAGGAATGTAGCTGATTCGTGGTTTCAGGACAGATACCAAAAAAAGCTTTCTGCAAAAGATATGGAAACTACAACCAAATACCGGTATGATCCGGCATTTAATACCGGTGGCACATTCGGTGTAAACTTTGCTACTGTCGAAGATTATATTATTGCTTTCAATTACAAAACCATATACTGGACTGACAAACAACGTATTAAACTGCATAAGGAGTTTGTTGTGGATCATTATCTGAAGCAGTTTAACGAAGAAACCATTAAACCCAAAAATCAAAAAACCTGCGGAGAACCTTGTGGTGCAGTATGCAAGAAGATGAAAGACCATTTCAAAAAAGATTTTGAGCCTTATCAGACTATGGGTCCATTATGTGGAATTTTTGATCAGCGTGCAGCCGAGCTGGTAAATCATAAAGCCGACACCCTGGGATTTGATGCTATTTCGGTAGGTGGTGTGTTAGCATGGCTCATGGAATGTATTGCGGAAGATATCATTAAACCCAAAGAGCTGGGGGTTAATGGCAAACCCAGGTTTGATACGGAAGGTTTTGATGTAGTAAAAGATTCAATGCATAATGCTAAAATAGCCGTTGCTCTTTTGGAGGAGATAGCTTCGGAAAACAGCAAGATAAACCTTATGGAAGGTGCACGCAAGTATGCCAGGAATCTTGCGCGAACTAAAGGAATGGATGTTTTGAATAAGTTCGTTTATAATGCTTTTGCACGACACGGATGGATGGTGCCGAATCAATACTGGACCTCAGGAGTGCTCAGTCCGATGGGTATCATGGGGAAATACTACAACGATTATGGAAAAGACTTTATTGCGCCGCGTGATCTGGGTCATCAAAATGCACATAGAATGATAAAAGAGCTGATGCTTGACAATACGGGTATTTGCCGGTTTCACAGGGCATGGGCAGAAGATATGATGCCCGCCATCATTGATAAGCTGTTTGGACAAAAAGAGAAATTCCTGCGCTCGGTAGCTTTAACCGCAAGCCGCATAAATAGCCGCAATGCTTCAATATTTTGGGAAAGTAAAAGAAACATTGACTTCGTGCATAATTTCCTGAAAAAGAAAATGGAGAAAGGTGATAACAGCCCGGAATTAAAACATTGGTGTGATAGATTCGACAATGAACCCAAAGAGGCTGCGATTGACTTTTGGTATGAAATACATAAAGGTATTCATGAATCCTTGAGAGAGTTCCCTGATTAAAATCAAGGGATTTTAATTTATCCTTATTATCATACAGAATTATTCCATGCCATACCCGGCTAATGGCTATCCAGGTGTGTTGATATGTTATTTGACAGACGTTAAATCAGGCTGAAAGACTTAAACCGTTGCCTCATGCCATGCCCCTGTTCTTTCGGGGCATAGCACTCGACATTTGTTAATTTTATTCCGGTTTGAAATCAAAATTTAATCCTTTCGCTACTCTTGAAGCCAATTCTTTGTCTGTTTTATGGAAATGGTTTAGTTGCCTGTTTATGATTTCATCGCGTTTTTCACCTTCAATACCGCTCATGTGATTCACTATATTGTTTATGGTATTATCCTGTTCTTTTTTCGTCATTACTTTTCTGAACAGGTCTCCGGGTTGTGTGAAGTGATCGTCATCGTTTTGATTACGGTTGTACCAGTCAGCTATGTTTGAATCAAGTTCCATGGGCGGTTCTTTGTATTTCTGGTCGGCTTCGATATTATCAAAGCTGTTGGGGTAGTAGTTGGGCTTATCGCCGCTATTATCATCCACCCGCATGAAGCCGTCACGCTGATAATTATGCACTTTGTTCAATGGTCTGTTCACGGGTATTTGTTCATAATTAGGGCCAAGGCGATGGCGATGTGCATCGGGATAGGACAGCAAACGGCCTTGCAACATCTTGTCGAAAGAATATCCGATACCATCTGCGACGTGTGCCGGTGCAAAAGCTGCCTGTTCCACATCGCGGAAATAGTTTTCAGGGATCTTGTTCAGCTCCAGCTCCCCTGCTTCAATTAAGGGGAATTCACCCTGAGGCCAGACTTTAGTGAGGTCGAAAGGGTTCCATCTGAATTTTTTGGCCTGTTCTTCGGTCATCACCTGAATGTTGAACGTCCACCTGGGAAAATCTCCGGCTTCGATAGCCTTAACCAAGTCCTCTTGTGCCCAGTCAGGGTTTTTGCCGCGCATCTCATCGGCTTCAGGGCCGGTGAAATTTTTGATGGATTGCTTTGTCTTTACATGAAATTTTACCCACACCCTTTCATTTTTATCATTTATCATGCTAAAGGTATGACTGCCAAAGCCGTTCATGTGCCTGTAGCTGTATGGTGTCCCCCTGTCGCTGAAGAGTATCATCACCTGGTGCATGGTTTCAGGGTTAAGGCTGAAAAAGTCCCAAAACATATTGGGATCTTTCAGGTTGGTTTTGGGATTTCGCTTTTGAGTGTGAATGAAATCACCGAATTTTTTGGGGTCTTTGATAAAAAACACAGGAGTGTTATTACCTACCAGATCCCAGTTGCCGTCTTCGGTATAAAACTTCATGGCAAAGCCTCTTGGGTCACGTTCGGTATCTGCGCTGCCTTTTTCACCACCCACAGTAGAGAAACGTACAAATACCGGGCATTCGTTGCCCACTTTGCCGAACAGTTTGGCACGTGTGTATTTGGTAATATTGCGGGTTACCCTGAACGTGCCAAAAGCACCGGTTCCCTTGGCGTGAACCACGCGCTCGGGAATGCGCTCACGGTTAAAATGTGCCATTTTTTCGTGCAACACAACATCCTGCAACAGTACCGGACCACGAGGGCCTACAGTCATACTGTCTTCATTTTTTGCATACGGAATGCCGGATGCCGTTGTTAGTTTTTTCTTGTCTTTCATATACGTGTTTTTAAGTTAGTAATTTCTTTATTTATGAATAAAATTAGCAAATATTTATAAAACAACAAATAAAGTAAAATGTTTTAATTCTGTTTTTTGTATCTGCAAATCAGTACTAAAGCTTCTATTGGGAAGCTTTTTATTACAGTGCTTAAAATCCAATAACTTACAAGATGCTAAAAATTACGCAATAATGCTTAATGAGGCTGACACTTCTGAAGTATCAATCCCTTATCTTATCATGTATCAATAATGCTCATGGTGGGTAATGTCTGAAATTTCCGTCAGGCATGTTTATTATTTTAGAAAGCTTAAGGCCCCACGCCGCAAAATGAAAACCAACCCACAACGAAATAGATAAATGATAAAAGATAGATAAACGGATGTGTTTTTAAAATTCAGTACAGAGTTACTTGAATATTCAGTTGTGATATTGAATAAAGAGAGCAGGCTGCAAACATCACTTATGATCTTCGTTAAACTTCACCGGAAAATTTTTTCCTTTCGGTAATTTTTTTATGTGACGTTGGAAAATTTATAGTCAAAACTGGTCATTATGTTTGCAGACAAGATATTACTACATAAATAAATTATAACCGATGTAAAAAATTTGTGTCACAAATTTGTTTTGTTTTGTAAAGATTTTTATATTTGTGACAAATTGTTTAACCAAAAATTTAAAACTATGAAACCGGCAAAAATTATTGGTAATAATCTAAAAAATTACAGGGATAGGTTTGGATATTCACAAGCCGATATTGCTAAACTGTTGGGAGTAGAAAGAAGTACCATAAGCAAATACGAAAGCGGCGAAAGAGAAATATCTATTGTTCATTTGAATAAATTATCTGACTTGTATGGAGTTGAAATTGAGGATTTGGTTGCAGAAAATCATGAAGAGCAGAATGTAGGATTAGCTTTTGTTTTTCGCAAGCAGGAAACAGAAAAAGAAGATTTGGAGAGCATTGCATGTTTCCAAAAGGTTGTTAAGAATTATATGAAAATGGAAAGGATATTAAAAGAAAATGAAAACACTGCTTAATAAAGAAATAAAGAATAATGCCGAATTATTCCGATCAAAAATCGGCATAGGTCCTACCGAACCAATTTGCCTGGAAAGCTTTCTGCTCAAAAAAAATATTACCACACTTTTTAAATCAATGTCAGGCAGTTTTTCCGGAATGGCAATAAAAGTGAATGACGAACGTCGTTTTATTCTCGTCAATCAAAACCATACCAAAGGCAGACAAAATTTCACTATTGCTCATGAATTATATCATTTATTTGTGCAGAATGATTTTAAGTCACAAAAATGCATTACCGGCTTGTTTGAAAAGCAAAGAGATACGGAAGAAAGAAAAGCTGATGTTTTTGCTGCATGTTTTTTAATGCCTGAAAACGGAGTAGTTGAAATGATAACTGAGAAAGAAAGAACTAAGAGAAACTTAATTAGTACAGAAACTCTTTTCAAAATCCAGCATTATTACAGTGTTTCTCTCAATGCTATGATATACAGGCTAATAGAGCTTGGTTATATTGACAAAACTTATTACGATAAATATGAATCGGGTAAGAAAACAACAGCATTAAAGCTGGGATATGATGTTTCATTATATGAAAAGGCAAATGAAAATAAAATAATCGGTGATTATGCTGCAAAAGCTACCTTGTTGTATGAGAATAAAATGATTTCAGAAGCAGAGTATCTCCGGTTGTTAAATGCTGTGAATATAGACCCTTTTAAAACGGTTGATGAAAACAATGAAGACTAATAATAAGGTGCTTATATTATTGGACGCTGATGTGATAATACATTTATTTAAGGCAGATAGGATTTCGTTGTTAATGTATGTATAAAGAAAATTATTAAGGGCAATAGTTATGTTTGTTGTAATAACATACAGGATCATTTAAAAAAGCATTTTGATACTGTGAAATACAATTATTAAAAACATTGATCAAGGGCTGATCTTTGATAAACTATCCGCCGGGTATTAATATTTTCGCTCACCCTTTCAGGGTGGTTGTTTTTGCTGCCAGCTGTATACCGGGGCGTTGCCCCGGTTTAAGTTTTGTCAGGCTTTCAGCCTGAGGAAATACTATTTTTCTTAAACCGGCTATACAGTTAAAACCGTTAGCCTGGAGATATATTATTTTATTAACTTATATCGGATTGTAAACGGTAAATAACAATGCACACTTTTTCGTAAATAAGAATGCACACTTTTCAGCAATTAGCAATGTACAAAAAATAGCAAATAAGGATGTACATTTCTTAAAAT
>PWJZ01000023.1 GCA_003559855.1 Bacteroidales bacterium | reverse complement strand
TTCACAAAAGAAGATGTATAAAGCATGAGGGTTCCATCGGGATAGAAGCACCTGATATTAAATATTTGAACACGTAAATAATTGTAAAACAGTTAAATAACTATAATTTATTCAGATGAAAAAAATTATCTTCATTTTATTACCTGGTTTTTTAATGGCACTTTCTGCTCTGTTAATTTATTTTAGCGCCTGCACATACTCCCCTGAAGAAGAAAAACATGTCAGGGCAAAAGAAATTGCAGAAGATGTTTATCCCGACAATCCTTTTGGTGTTGTAATGGCGTTTTGTGAGAGTTTGTTTTTAACGGCGCCTGAAGCCGGCAAAAAAGAAACTGCTGACAGTATGACAGGCTTTTAAAGTGAAAGGCGCTTAAAAGCTTTGCAACCCTGCAATGAATCTACCCTGGAAAAATTGTTGGAGTTCGCAGAAGTTGACAGATTGCCCGATTATTTTCACATAACGTGAATAATAGATATTACAGAAAAACATGCATGGGTAGAAACACGATGGAACTATCCCGAAAACCATAAAATGGGTATCGTTACCGTAAAAATATTTATCCTGGTTAAAGAAAATAACTTATGGAAAATAGATCAAATTATGTAATATTTCAATAATATCAGTTAATCTCAACAATTAGTTGTCGGTATCGTCAGTAACTGTTTCTTCAGCCTCCGGTTCGTAAACTGTATATGTTGGACAGGGCATTCTGCTGCGGCAGCTTAAAAAGGCAATAGATAACCCAATCAATAAAGCAGCCATAATAATTAATCTTTTCATGGTATTTAAATTAATTAATAATTGTTTTTCTTAATAATTGCGATAATAATTACAAAAATAAATATTTTAAAAGAAAAAATAAAAAACTCAGACTGTTTTAAGCATGAATGTGGAAAACTTTTATGCTAACTGTTAAAAAAAAAAGGATAAAAGATAAATTAATACCAAATTTATCATTTTACCCTTTTTACAATAAATTAAAAACTTTTAATTAATTATGCTGTAAAATACTTTCCCTGACTTGGTTTTGATTACCTCAAGTGCTTTTGCATAGTTCAGAATATGATTGATGAGCCGTTTAGGGGGGCTACAATCATCATCTGGTGGGTCGTCAGCATAATTCTCCAATTTTTCGTTTAATTCAAACGTACCGCTTTGTTTCATAGGCATAAAAATTATTATTTTACTTTGATTTATTCATTAACGCATTTTGTATAAAATTTATTTTTTGCGAAAAAAATAAAGTGCGATTTATTTTACTTATTTTACATATCAGATCGATAATTATGCAAAAAATTTTATTTTTGTTTGTTTTAATAATTATCATAGATCTTTAAAACCGGCGATATCAAATGAAGCTTTCATTCACTGAGTTTGGCAAGAACAAGATTAATAGAGCATGGGTTTTTTATGGGTTTGGGGCGAAGCAACCAATTTAACAAACAATATATTATTATAAATTTGAATTTTAACCAGATTTTATACAGATGAATTTACATGAATATCAAGGCAAGTCGTTGTTAAAAAAATTCGGTGTGCCGGTTCCCGAGATACGGGTACTTGACAATGCTTCTTATGCGCGTAATGCAGCCGGGGAGGTTTCGGAGAAAACCGGCTGCACCATATGGGCAGTAAAAGCCCAGGTGCATGCAGGAGGGCGTGGAAAAGGCGGTGGCGTTAAGATAGCTAAGTCGCTTGATGAAGTTGAAAAATATGCAGGTGAAATACTAGGCATGCAGCTTGTAACCCCTCAAACAGGTCCCAAAGGCAAAAAAGTCAGAAAAATACTTATAGAACAGGGCATCTATTATCCGGGAGACCATGAGCCGGCTGAATTATATATGAGTGTTTTGCTAAACAGGGCAACTTCAAGAAATATGATAATGTACTCACCCAGGGGCGGTATTGACATTGAAAAAGTTGCCGAAGAGACGCCCGATCAGATATATACCGAAGATATCGATCCCAAAACCGGCATATTGCCTTTTCAGGCAAGAAGAATAGCATTCAATTATGATCTGAAGGGCGATGCATTTAAAAATATGGTAAAATTCCTTCCAAAGCTTTACAATGCATATATTAACACCGATGCCACCCTTCTTGAGATCAACCCTCTGTTTAAGGCATCTGATAATAAAATACTTGTCGCCGACACCAAAATGGTAATAGACAACAGCGGTCTTTACCGTCATCCTGACATAGCAGAAATGCGCGATTTTCATGAAGAAGACCCGGTTGAGGTTGAAGCAGATAATTATGGCCTGAATTATATCAAGCTTGATGGCAATGTAGGATGTATGGTTAACGGTGCCGGACTGGCAATGTCAACAATGGATATTATTAAACTTTCGGGTGGTGAACCTGCCAACTTTCTTGACGTAGGAGGCTCCGCAAGCGCCAAAAGAGTTGAGCAGGCTTTTAGTATCATCCTCAAAGACCCCAGCGTTAAAACTATTTTGATAAATATTTTCGGCGGAATAGTCAGGTGCGACAGGGTAGCTCAAGGAATTGTCGACGCCTATAAAAACATAGGTGAGATTAAAGTACCCATTATAGTCAGACTGCAAGGAACCAATGCAAAAGAGGCAAAAAATATAATCGACGATTCCGGCCTGAAAGTGCACTCGGCCATACTCCTTAAAGAAGCAGCAGAACTGATAAATGAAGTGTTAAAAAAATAATGATATACTTATTATTATTTTTTAACCCGCCTTATTATAAGATCAGTATTACTGATTTTATATCGTCGGCGATCTGCCTGCCAGCAACAGAAATAAACATAGCAAGTTTCGAATGAAACCATTATATGTTAAATAGCTTGCAAATGATATGGCTTAAAATAATTGTTACTATATTTAATATTTTTATTTTTGTGGTATAGATAAAATAAATCCATTCCATTAATTATTTAAATCGTAATATATTATGAAAAACACAGTATTTAAAGATAAGCTGGAAGCCCTGGGGGGAAAGATGGTCCCTTTTGCGGGTTATTATATGCCGGTACAATTTGAGGGTGTCAACATAGAACATGAAACGGTAAGAAACACTATAGGCGTATTTGACGTTTCACATATGGGTGAATTCTGGGTTGAAGGGCCCAAGGCTTTTGACCTTGTCCAGAGAATAAGCTCAAACGATGCTGCAGATATTTTCGACAACAAAATACAATATAATTGTATGCCGAACGACAAGGGTGGCATAGTCGATGATTTTCTTTTATACCAGTTTAACAGGGAAAAGTATTTGATGGTGGTAAATGCTGCCAATATTGAAAAAGATTGGAACTGGGTAAATCTTCAGAATAAAAATATAGGTGCAAAACTGAGGAATGCATCTGATGAAACGGCTCTTCTTGCCATACAAGGTCCATTGGCGCTCAAGGCAATGCAAAAGCTTACCGATGAACCCCTGGAAGAGATGCCTTATTACACTTTTAAAACCCTCAAATTTGCAGGTATAGACAACATTATCTTATCCATAACAGGATATACCGGAGCAGGAGGATGCGAAGTATATCTTGACAATAAATATGGTCATGATATATGGGAAGCTGTTATGGATGCGGGAAAAGAATTTGGTATTAAACCGATAGGGCTGGCCGCAAGAGATACCCTTCGGCTTGAGATGGGTCTTTGTTTGTATGGTAACGACATTGACGATACCACTTCACCGCTTGAAGCCGGGCTTGGATGGATAACCAAATTTACCGACGGCAACAATTTCGTAAACAGGGAAGCCCTGGAAAAGCAAAAAGAACAAGGTGTTTCAAGAAGACTGGCAGGATTCGAGGTCGTTGAAAAAGGTATTCCCAGAAAAGATTATCCGCTGCTCGATGAAAACGGTAATAAAATCGGAAGGGTTACTTCCGGCACAATGTCTCCAACATTGAAAAAGCCCATAGGTATGGGATATGTGAAAACGGGATACCATAAATCAGGAACAACGATTTTTGTTGAAATAAGAGGAAAAGCAATTAAAGCGCAAGTTGTTAAACGTCCATTTATTAAAAAATAACCTGCACGATCAACATTTTTTTAGTTGCGGATATTGATGCCGGTTGCCGGTTATAATGTAAAAGCTTTTCAGGTTTTTCAATTTTCGGTTTACAAAGTAAAACTTAAGTATATCTATTCAACCTGTATACGAGTTCTGCATTTACTTAGTAGGCAAAACAGTAATGCTATAAAACATTTATGGAGAACAAAAAACATATTGAAACATGTTTCAGTCCGAAGCTTTTTTCATTATTTGAGAAAAAAGATCGTTTAATAGTAGTTGCCGATATTTTTCGTGCAACCTCATCGATATGTGCTGCTTTGGGCAACGGGGCAAAAGAGATAGCAGCCGTATCGGAAAAGCAGGAATGTCTTGAATATAAGAAAAAAGGTTTTATAATTGCAGGTGAGCGGGAAGGTAAAATTTTGGATTATGCAGACATGGGCAATTCGCCTGACGGCTTTTTAACTCCCGAAATAAAGGGCAAGTCAATAGTGCTGAATACAACCAACGGTACGCGTACCATAAGGATTGCCGGCAAATACAACAATCCCCTGGCTATCGGTGCATTCATAAACCTCAAAGCGTTAACCGATCATATAATAAATGAAAATAAACATATACTGATATTTTGTTCGGGATGGAAAGACCATTTCAGTCTTGAAGATTCTTTGTTTGCCGGAGCCCTGGCAAGCGAGGTTTTAAACAGCCCGGGTGATAACTTTTACACAAAATGTGATGCAACACTTGCTGCCATTGATGTTTGGAAAACCGCAAAGAACAATCCGAGAAAATATATTGACAAAGCCGCTCACAGGCTTCGGCTGAAACATATGAAACTTGACAATGTTATTGATTATTGCATGCAGGTAAGCATTGTGAATGTAGTACCTGTTTTAAGAGATAACCGGCTGATTAACTTTGATGACATTTAGATTTTGATGAAAAGAGTTTTTGAATACAGAAAGGCTTTGCTGTTTACGCTTATAATTTTTGCCGTTGCGATTATACTGCCGGCTGATCTGTTTTCATTTGGTTTTTTTGCACACCGGAAGATCAACAGGATGGCTGTTTTTACGCTTCCTCCCGAGATGCTGCCTTTTTATCGCAAACATATTGAATACCTTACCGAACGGTCAATTGACCCCGACCGTCGTGCTCATGTCGTACCCGGCGAAGCCCAAAGGCATTATATAGATATTGATCACTACGATGATGACCCTTTCGGCATTGTTCCGAGAAAATGGGAAGATGCTATTGAAAAATATACGGAAGATACATTGCAAAAATATGGTGTTATTCCCTGGCATATAGAAGTGATGATGCGCCGGCTTACCTATGCTTTCAGAAACAGTGACGTTGATGGCATCCTCTATAATTCAGCTCATCTCGGACACTATATAGCCGATGCATGCACCCCGCTGCATACAACATTACATTACAACGGTCGCACACCCGAACAGAAAGGTATACATGCCCTATGGGAAAGCAGGCTGCCCGAATTATTTGCCGATAATTACAACTATTTCGTCGGAAAAGCGGAATATGTCAGTTCACCTTTAGACAGGGCATGGGAAATAATAAAAATAAGCCACAATAAAGTTAATACCATATATGATATATATGACTATCTGTACAATGCAATGTCGCGCGATATGATATTCGCACATGAAATGCGCGGACAAAGCTTTGTCAGTACCTACTCAAGAAAATTTTCAAAAAAATTTCACGATGAAATGAATGGTATGGTTGAACGTCAACTGCAACTTGCGGTAAAATCGGTCGGCGACTTCTGGTATACTGCATGGGTCAACGCAGGTCAGCCCGAATTGCTTGAGCTTCTCGATGAAAAAATAAGCGAAGAACACAGGAAAAAACTGGAAAAACAAAAGAAAAAATGGAAAAGCGTTGAGATGTCACTTGACAGGGAAAAAACCGAATGACATTTTTAACAGATGAGCTTCATTAATATTTATTTGATTATCTGAAGAGAGTTAAGATTTTTTAAAAAAATTCAGCACAATAAGTACAATGAAATACCGTAATAATAGTGCAAAATGCTTTGATTTTAAGCGATTTTGGTTAATAATTTGGTTTATTGGTTAATTGGTTAATTATTGGTTGTACAGAGAAAGGCTGCCCTCTCAGGCAGCCTTTTTTATTTACCGCCTGAAAAAATCTTACAAACATTTAGTTATTTATTATTTATTTTGACGAAATTCGTACAAAAATAATTACCATATATGAATGAGCACTTTCTTCAATATATCTGGAAAAACAAATTGATACAAACGCAAGATATCCTTACTCTGCAGGGGCATAAGATATTTATAGAAGACTTTGGCATACAAAATAATGATGCCGGTCCGGATTTCCTTAACAGCATTATTGAAATGGATGGTATAAGATGGGCTGGAAATGTGGAGATTCACGTTAATACATCCGACTGGTACAAGCATAATCATCATAAAGACGACAAGTACAGGAACATAATACTGCATGTTGTGTATGAAAATGACCTTACCGAAAAAGAGAGCGTACTGTCACAAATACCCGTTTTGGAAATAAAGAACCTGTTCGACAAAAAGCTTTACCACAAATACCGTAGCTTTTTAATATCAAAAAACCGGGTACCATGCCAATCCGATATTGATAAAACAGAGGGTATTCTCATAACAAGCTGGCTGAACCGGCTGCTGGCTGAACGGCTTGAAAGAAAAACCGATGAAATTTATCACTATTATAAATATTTCAACAACGACTGGAGTGAGACACTTTACTATTTTATGTGCAAAAATTTTGGTTTTAAAAAAAATGGCATTGGTTTTGAAATGCTGGCAAAAAGCCTGCCATACAAGATTTTAATGAAGCACAAAGACAGGTTGCTGCAAATAGAAGCGTTGTTGTTCGGGCAAGCCGGCATGTTGAAGGAATCTTACACCGGGCCATACCCGAAAGAGCTTTATGATGAATACAACTTTTTAAGAAAAAAATATGAGCTTAAACAGATTAACAACACACTTTGGAAGTTTGCCAGGTTAAGGCCGCCGAATTTTCCTACAATACGCCTGGCACAGCTGGCACAAATAGTCCATTTGCACGGAAATGTCTGGGATATGATCATAAACGACGAAAACCCCGTTTCAATAAAGGAAAAATTTTCCGTTATCTCATCACAATACTGGAACAATCACTATATGTTTGAAAAAGAATCGCCGGGTAAACCCAAAAAACTTGGTGAATCATGTATCGAGAACATTCTCATAAACACTGTTGCTCCCGTTATGTTTATTTACGGCAAACATGCACTTAAACCGTCATTATGCGAAAAAGCGTTAAACCTGTTATCGGTAGTGAAACCGGAAAAAAATTCAATTATCAGCAATTGGGAAAAAATCGGGCTAAAACCTGCTAATGCCGCTGATACTCAAGCACTCATAGAACTGAAAAAAAGTTACTGTACTCCCAGGAAATGCCTGCAATGTGCTATTGGTAATGCTTTACTGAAAGAAAAAACTTATTGAAAAAAATCTGCAGCCTGCCAAAATAAAAAAAATGAGAAAATTTCATGAGTTTTTTACTATCTCCCATCCTGCAATAAATCTATTTAATTAATCAGACCTGTTTAATATATCATACAAAGTTTCAGACTTTAATGTATCAATAATCTGATTATTTAATTTTTTCCAAAAATCATATGCAGGGCAATCTTCAATTAAATCACAACCTGCAGATTCCCTTACGCATTCAACAATACTGATATCTGTTTCAAAAGCCCGGTATATATCATACATGGTGATTTCCTCAGGCTTTTTCAACAAAATCAAACCACTGCGCTTACCTTTTTTGTTATTTATAAACCCCCTGGCTTTTAATGCCGATATTATATGGTCAAGGTATTTTAAAGACAATTTTTGACTCTCTGCTATTTCTTTTTGTAGTATTCCATTTTCATCTTTGTTTGATGCAATTTCATACATTGCTCTTACAGCGTATCTTATTTTCGTGTTTACTCTCATATTTTTTCTTTTTTTCAATATTCAAAAATAATGATTTTTATTCTATATATACTATAGTTTTTGTAGATTTATTACTTTTGTATTAAAAAAACTATGAGCCAAAAAGATTTAGCCGGTGTTTATGCTATTACCGACAACATACTAACACCACATAATACAATTTTGGAAAAGGTTTCAGAAGCGCTTCTTGGAGGAGTTAAATTAATTCAATTAAGAGATAAAAAATCAAATGATATTGACTTGATTGAAATTTGTGATGACATCAGATCTCTTTGTAAAGCACATGACGCAATATTTATAATAAATGACAGGGTTGAATTAACCAAAAAGGTTAAAGCTGATGGCGTTCATGTGGGTTTCCACAACCTTTCAGTACCGGAAACAAGAGCTATTCTGGGCAAGGATTTTATCATCGGCGCCTCCTGTTATGGTGATATAGAACGTGCAAAAAAGGTAGAAAAAGAAGGAGCTGATTATGCAGCTTTTGGAGCATTTTTCCCATCACCAACAAAACCCAATGCTAAAGTTATATCTATGGATATTATAAAACAAGCTAAAGATCAATTAAAAATACCTGTATGTGTTATCGGTGGCATTAATAAGGATAATATTAAAAAAGTAATTCCATACAAACCTGATATGTATGCTATGGTATCTTCAATATTTGAAGGCAATTCGGTTTATAATAATGCCAGAATGATAAATAGCTTAATTAATCAATAGAAAACTTTTTAATTATAACAATCTTCCAATATTAATCAGGCTAACTAAAACTTAAGTAAGATGTTTTTTAAAAAACTAACAGGATAAAAATAATAAACAAATATGGATTTCAAATTCGATCAAATATCAAAACTAAGAGTAAAAACACCACTAATAGAAGCCATTACCAACTATATAACAATTAATGATTGTGCCAATGCTATCATAGCTTTGGGGGCATCACCCGCAATGTGTGAATCTGCTGATGAAGCTTATGATTTCAGTTTGATCTCCAATTCTGTTTATATCAACATAGGCACATTAACGAAAGAGCAAGAACATGCAATGATTCAAGCAATTAAAGCCGCATATGATAAAAACCTGCCGCTAGTATTGGACCCTGTGGGTTGTGCAGCGATTCCAAGAAGAATAGGCTTTTTAAATAAATTGAGAAAATTCGGTAATATAGCCGTTGTAAGGGGAAACATGGGAGAGATAAAAGCATTGACAGATAAAGACGGGAAAGTTCGTGGCGTTGATTCTATTGACGATGGCAGTGACGGTATCAAAGTTTGTAAAACTCTGGCAAATGAATGGAATTGTATAGTAGCAGCATCAGGAAAAACGGATATTATCACCGATGGCGAAAAAACAGTGTTGATTAAAAACGGTACCGGAATGTTGACAAAGATAACAGGTGCCGGATGTGTTTTGGGCGCAATAACAGCTGCGTTTTGCGGAGCTGAAACCAATCATTTATCTGCTACAATAGCAGGACATCTAACAATGTCAATAGCAGGAGAGATAGCGGCAAATAAAGAAAAAGGCAATTCCCCGGGATCTTTTAAAGTAAATCTGTTTGACCAGTTTTATGTTATCAATGATAAAATATTGAAATATAATGCTAATATGAAATTTTTATAATGACCTTAATCAACCTTAAGAATTTTCCAAACAATTCAGAACAGCAAATTGTTGTATTTATATATTGTTAAATTATGAATTCTTAAATCTAAAAATTATGAAAACTATTTTAATTGCATTTCTTACAGGTTTTATCAGTTTAACCGGATACTCTCAATCAACAGAGAGTGCAACTTTTGAGGTTGCTGGTAATTGCGGCATGTGTAAAAACAGGATTGAAGAAGCTGCCACAATCGATGGAGTTACTTCAGCAGATTGGAATTTAGAGGATCAAATGTTAACTATTGTCTATGATCCTGAAAAAGTTGATCTTGATGATATACATCAACGGATTGCCGATGCAGGACATGATACTGAAAAGGTACGTGCCAAAGATGAAACATACAAAAAGCTTCCGGCTTGTTGCCAATTTGAAAGGATAGAAGAATCAAATAACCCGGGTAATCCGGAGAAAAAGTCAGGTCGCTGCAAGCGTAAAGGTAATTAATCAGCAGTCGGCAGTCGGCAGTCGGCAGTCGGCAAACTCTGACTTACAAATAGTTGAACGAAACACACATCATGATTAACAAAATCATACGTTTCTTCCTTGAAAACCGGCTGGTAGCCTGGTTGCTGATCATTTTCTTTATCGGTTGGGGCATTTCGGTAGCGCCCTTCAACTGGAAAATAGATATTCTTCCTCGTGATCCTGTTCCGGTAGACGCCATACCCGATATCGGAGAAAACCAGCAGATCGTCTTTACCGAGTGGATGGGGCGTTCGCCACAGGATATTGAAGATCAGATCACCTATCCATTGACCTCAGCCCTGCTGGGTATTCCCGGCGTTACAAGCATTCGCTCCACTTCAATGTTTGGCTTTTCCAATATTTATGTGATCTTCGATGAAGATGTGGAATATTACTGGAGTCGGTCACGTATCCTTGAAAAGCTGAATGCACTACCGGCAGGATTGCTCCCCGAAGGGGTAAATCCGCAATTAGGCCCCGATGCTACCGCCCTGGGACAAGTTTTTTGGTATACTCTGGAAGGGCATGATGAAAAAGGCAACAATGTGGGGGGATGGGACTTACATGAGTTGCGTTCAATACAGGATTTTTATGTGAGGCTCGCTTTAAACAGCGCCCGGGGAGTGTCGGAAGTAGCCAGTGTTGGAGGGCACGTCAAAGAATACCAGGTTGACATCGACCCGGATGCTTTGAAAGCCTACGACTTATCAATAATGGATGTATCAAATGCTCTGAGGAAAAGCAACAAGGAGACCGGAGCAAATACCATTGAATACAACCTGGCTGAGTACCTTGTAAGGGGATTGGGTTATATCACTTCGCTCGAAGACATACGCCAGACAGTGGTAAGTATGCACAACAACGTACCGGTACGAATAGAGGATATTGCAAAAGTAAATATTGGGCCGGCTGTACGTAATCATGGAGGAATACTCGACAAAGGAGGCGAAGAAACAGTTGGTGGTGTAATAGTTGCCCGGTATGGAGACAATCCGCTGGCCGTAATCGAGAATGTAAAAGAAAAGATTAACGAGATAAGCCCGGGATTACCCTCACGCACACTGCCTGATGGTACCAATTCACAAGTGACCATAGTACCGTTTTATGATCGTACTCAACTAATCTACGAAACACTTGGAACACTTAACGATGCTATTATTCTCCAGATACTCATATCTATCATAGTGATAATCGTAATGGTTTATCATTTACGTACTTCTTTATTAATATCGGCATTACTCCCACTGGCAGTTCTTATGAGCTTCATCCTTATGAAATACTTCCGGGTGGATGCAAATATCGTGGCCTTATCTGGAATCGCTATTTCCATTGGTACTATGGTTGACCTTGGCATAATCATGAATGAGAATATCCTTCGGCATTTACAGGAGGTTCGTGATTCGGGCAAATCACGGCTGGAAACCATTTACGAAGCAGCAAGCGAGGTTGCCCCTGCTATACTTACTGCTGTTTCTACAACCATTGTCAGCTTTTTACCGGTATTTACCCTGCAGGCTGCCGAAGGACGGCTGTTCTCACCACTGGCATTTACCAAAACTTTTGCCCTGATAGCTTCACTTATCATTACAATGGCTTTTATGCCAATGTTGGCCTATCAATTTTCAGGAAAGATATCTGTTAAAAAAATTGGCAAGCGTTTGAAAACACCACTTGCACGAATTATAATTAACGCTATCGTGCTGCTTGCAGGTGTGTTGACAGCTATATATCTGTCATGGTGGGCAGGATTGTATTTGACATTGTTAGGAGTATCCGGCATTTTACAAAATATTTTTCCTGAACTGATAAAACCCCATAAAAACATTATTAATCTTGTATTGGTACTGGTGGTAGTACTCTTGTTGCTTGCGCAACAGTGGCTGCCCATAGGCGTGGAGCGCAGCCTGGCTATAAATGTGATTTTCCTTGTAATGGTTATTGCCCTTATACTTGGGTTATTCAGGGTATTCATCTATTATTATCCGCGTCTTTTGATGTGGTTTCTCAACAATAAAAAGATATTCCTGATAATACCGGTTATATTATTGTTGCTTGGGGCAAATATCTGGCTTGGTTTCGGGCAGGTGTTTGGTTTTGTGGCAAAAAGCTTCGACCATGCAGGGATAAACATACGTACCACTTCTGTTTGGAGCAGTCTCCATCATGCTTTTCCCGGTTTAGGCAGGGAGTTTATGCCATCTCTTGATGAGGGCAGTTTTTTGTTAATGCCCACAACCATGCCCCACACCGGTATAGAATACAACCTTAAAGTATTGCAGGCGTTGGATCGCCGTGTAGAGGCCATCCCCGAAGTGGAAATGGTTGTTGGCAAAGCAGGCAGGGCCGACAGCCCGCTGGATCCTGCACCAATGACTATGTTTGAGAATGTGATCAATTATAAAAGCGAATACAAAACCGATATGGACGGGCGAAAAATCCGCTTTAAGGTTGACAGTGAAGGTAATTTTATGCGCGATGAAGACGGCAACCTTATTCCCCATAGCCGTGGCCGTTATTATCGCCAATGGCGAGACCACATTCAAAGCCCGGACGACATCTGGGAGGAAATAGCACGGGCCACCCGGTTTCCCGGACTTACATCAGCACCCAGGCTTCAACCCATCGAAACCCGCCTTGTTATGTTACAAACAGGGATGCGAGCTCCTATGGGATTAAAAGTATTCGGGCCCGACCTTGAAACTATTGATGTATTTGCTACGCAACTGGAAAGCATTCTGCAGGAAGTACCAGCAATCAGAAGTCAAACAGTATTTGCCGACCGTGTTGTTGGCAAGCCCTACCTGGAGATAAACCCTGACCGCCAGGCTATGGCACGACACGGTATTACCATTGATGACTTCCAGCATGTTGTGCAAACAGCTATCGGTGGAATGCCTATGACCACAACCGTTGAAGGCCGTGAACGTTATAACATCCGTGCACGATATGCAAGGGAGTACCGCGATAACCCCGAAGCCCTGAAGCATATATGGATTAAATCACCTGCCGGCTACCACATACCCCTGGAAGAAATTTCGGAAGTAATTTTCAGAAAAGGCCCGGGAATGATAAGAGGAGAAGAAACTTTTCTCGTAGCATACATTACTTTTGACAAAGAACACGGGTTCGATGATATGTCGGTAATACAGCAAGCTACGGAATTTATTGAAAGTAAAATTGAAACAGGTGAACTGCAGGTACCACAAGGCATTAACTTTCATTTCTCCGGTGATTATGAAAACCAGATGCGCGCCGAACGCAGGCTGATGCTGGTAATCCCGCTATCTATGATCATCATCTTTTTGATCCTCTATTTTCAATTCCGCTCAGTGCCTGTGTCATTAATGATATTCTCCGCTATTGCTCTTGCTTTTTCGGGCGGATTTCTGATGCTTTGGCTATACGGACAACAATGGTTCTTTGACTTTAGCCTGTTTGGTGTAAATATGAGAGACCTTTTCCAGATGGATGTTGTGAACTTAAGTGTAGCTGTGTGGGTAGGTTTCATAGCACTGTTTGGTATTGCTACTGATGATGGTGTATTAATAGCTACATACCTGAAAGACAGTTTTAAGAAAAACAAACCTGAAAACACCGAAAAACTACATGAAGCTGTATTGGAAGCCGGCATGAAGCGCGTACGTCCTGCATTGATGACAACAGCTACCACCCTGCTGGCATTACTGCCAATACTAACTTCAACAGGCCGTGGAGCAGATATCATGATACCTATGGCCATTCCGGCATTTGGGGGTATGACAATAGCACTTATAACTCTATTCCTTGTACCTGTTCTGTTTTCAGCATGGAATGAATATCTTTTGAAAAACCAAAACAATGAAAAAGATGAATCTTAAATCAAAGAACATAATGCATTATCATTTATTGACAACTGTTTTAATCAGCTTAATCCTCTGGTTTACTGCAATACCTGCCCGGTTACATTCACAGGTATATCCCCCCATGGAATACCTTGAAGAAGCATTAGAAAACAACCCGGCTTTAAAAACTCAACACAAAGCTTATGAAGCTGCTTTACAGCAAATAACTATTGCAGGAAGCTTACCTGATCCCGAACTGTCGACAGGTATATTCACTCCTCCCATGGAACGCCTTATGGGTGATCAACTCTTAGATGCCCGGATAATGCAGATGTTTTATTGGTTTGGTACATTGGGAAAACAAAGATCGGCGGCTGGGAAAATGGCCGACACAAAATTTCAGCAATATCTTAACGAACGGAACGAATTGTTTATGGAAATAACAAGGTTGTGGCTCAATTTATACGAAAAGGATCAACAGATACAGATAGTATTGAAATTCATAGAGGTTTTAAAAGCCCGGGAAGATATAATCTATACACGATATGAAGGTGGGTTGGAACGAGAAGGGCTTATGCTTGACCTTTACCGGCTGGAAATACAGCTCAATGGTCTGGAAAACAGAAAAAAAAAGCTGGAGGAAGAAAAATATGCACTTGCTAAAAAGTTCAACATATTATTAACCCGGGAACAAGATGAACAGATAATACTTCCCGACACATTAACTACAGATAATGATGGGTTTAATCAGGAAATACCAGACACTACAGTTTTTGAAGCAAACCCGCTGGTAATTCGCGCACAAGCCGAAGCCGAAGCTGCTTCTTATAAACAGGAAGTTGCAAGGCTGATGACACGTCCGATGATAGGATTAGGCTTGCAGTATTCACACTTTGCACCCGGCGATGCAGCTATGGGACAAATGGATGGAGGAGGTATGGTTATGCCAATGCTTTCGGTTTCTATTCCCATTTATGGTAAAAAAAACAGGGCTATACGCACTGAAAGCATACTGAAAACAGAACAAGCAATTCACCAAAAAGAAAACCAGATCAACAATCTGTTATCTCAAGCTGCTGACTTAAAAGCAGAACATAAGAACCTGGAACGTGATATTCAGTTTTATCAAGATCAACTGGATATCACCAATAAAGCCTGGGATTTGGTTATCAATGCTTATGCCGGAGGATATGAAGGGTTTGATGAATTGCTGCGAATACAGGACCAGCTGCTGGAAATTCAATGGCGGCTTTTAAAAACCACTGTGGAACAGAATATCAATGCTGCAGAAATAGATAAGCTGCATGCACAAGGGATTTTTAATTAAGAAAACAGCGTACTATTAAATTATTGACTATTAGCATAATATTAAAAAACAAACACCATGAATAAGCAAATAGCAAAAAAAACAGCAATTTACGCCATCCTGGTCTTAGCAGGGCTGTTTTTGGGATGGTTAATTTTCAGTTCAGGCGATAATGGCCAAGACGAGCATGATCATGAACAAGTTGAAATGGCAGATGAAGCGATAACAGAATATACATGTTCGATGCATCCCCAGGTAAGACAGGATGAACCGGGCGACTGTCCCATTTGCGGTATGGATTTAATACCCGTTACCGATGATGAAGATGACCATGACCATGAAGATGATCCATTTATAATGAGGCTCCCGGAGCAACAACGAACCTGGGCAAATATCCGCACACAGGTGGTTGAAGTTGGAACAAAAAAATACAGTATCCGTTTGACAGGAAAGGTAGCCGTTAACGAAAAAAATACCCGTCTTATCACTGCAACTTTTCCCGGCAGGATTGAAAAGCTTTTTGCTGATTATACGGGGATGTATATACGCCAGGGAGAAAAGCTTGCAACTATATATTCACCTGAGCTTATGCAGGCACAGCAAGAGTTGATACAGGCAGTACAAGTAAAAGACGAACATCCCCGTTTGTATAAGGCAGCACGCCAGCGTCTTGAGTTATTCAATATTACGGCCGGGCAAATTGAAGCTATAGAACAAAGCGAACAGGCAATTCCAACAATGGATGTGTATGCTTCAAAATCGGGTTATCTTACCCGCAGAGCAGTATCGGAGGGCGATTATGTCAGCACCGGGCAAACTCTTTTTGATATTGCTGACCTGGGCAGTGTTTGGATAGAACTTGATGCTTACGAAAATCATATCGGGTTAATAAATAGAGGTGATCAAGCCAAAGTAAATATTCCTGCACAACCGAAAGCAAGTTTTTCGGGCATGGTAGAATTTGTTGATCCATTTATTAATCCGCAAACCCGTACGGCACGTATCAGATTGACAGTAGCGAACCCTGACAACATTTTAAAACCGGAAATGTTTGTCAATGCAACAATTGAATCAATAGAAACCGAAGAAGCTTACCCGGTGGTACCACACACTGCAATATTATGGACAGGGAAGCGTTCTGTGGTTTATGTAAAAACTTCCGAAGACAATGGTTTTACTTTTGAATTTAGAGAAATAGAAACCGGGGCACGACTTGAAGAGGGTTACCAGGTGATCTCCGGCCTTGAAGCAGGAGAAGAAATTGCCGTGAGCGGTGTCTTTGCGATAGATGCTGCCGCACAACTGAGAGGGCGTTACAGTATGATGGCACCACTGGAAAAAACATACTTGCCCGAACCTTTCAAAAGCAATCTGGAAAATCTTTTCAACTTCTATTTTGATTTAAAAAACAGCCTGGCTGAAGACAGTCCACAACAAGCCCACAAAAACGCTCATAAAATGAAGGAACAACTCGAAAAAGTTGGCAAGCACTCCCTTGAGGGTGAACATCATATGTTTTGGATGGAACAATATGAAGCTATTGAAGAAGACCTGAGAAAATTTGTGCAGGCAGCTGAGATTGATAAAAAAAGAATGCATTTCGAGCACATTGCAGAGGCTTTTATCAGCACGGCACGCACCCTGGGTGCAATAGGACAGGATTTTTATGTGGCCTTCTGCCCTATGTATGACGATGACAGAGGTGCACACTGGTTAAGTGAATTCGAAGAAATAAAAAACCCCTATTTTGGCTCTATGATGCTACGTTGCGGCGAAGTAAGGGAAAAAATCCGCGAAGGAGTAGCACAAGCTGAAGTTGATGAAACCCGAGAGATGGATAAACATGTCCATTAATAATTTAGAGGTTAGGATTATTCAATATTTATTATGATCCGGATTGATATTAAAGATTGAACAAGTTACTATTTTTCCGAACGAAAAACAACCTTAACATAAGTAAATTCATCCGATGATATACTCCATTCACCATTTATCTGCTCATTAACCAAAATATCAACAAGTGGCACTCCGGTAGTTTGAAGGTCTTCAATGTTGAACTGATCCGGCAAGCCTATACCGTTATCACTGACAATAAGATAATAATATTCGCCGTCAAAGGAATAGTTAATAAAAACCGACGGTTTTGATATTCTGTCTTCACCTTTATACTGTGACGGAAAAGCATGCAGAAAAGCATTCGTTATAAGTTCATTTGCTATGAGACCTAATGGTATTGCATAATCAATATTAAGAAAAACATCATAAATATTGCTTTTCACAGCTATATTGTTATCCTTGTTATAAAGCTTTGACAAATTAGCTGTAATAGTATTTAAAAAACGGGCAAAATCAACATCAGAATAATTGATGGACAAATAAAGATTATCATGAACCAAAAGCATACTTGTGATCCGCTGATTCAACTCCTGAAACCTGGAATTGACATTTTCAGATAAACTCTGAGATGCCTGGGTGTTGATAAGGGATATTATCATATGCATATTGCTGATCACCCTGTTATAGATCTCATTGATCAAAACCTCCTTTTCAGATATATCGGCTTTAATTTGTTCTTCAACACGCATTCTGTCGGCAATTTCGATCTGGAGCCTTTTATACGATCGCTCAAGCTCACTTGTTCTTTCACGAACCAAACGTTCTAAAATATTACCAACATTTTTAAGTTTCAACTCAGTTTGTTTTCTTTTTTCCAGCTCTTCTTCAAACTTAATGGCATCTCTGTTATCATAGCCATGTATAGCATAACCGAAAATGTCGCCAAATTCATCTTTGATAACCAACAGAAAAAATTTAACAGGTATTAAAATATCTGTTAGCGGCTTAATATTGGTTTCCATCGAAACAATTTCATTGCCATTTGCAAGCTTTTGAAAGCTTTTCTTAAGTAGTTTTTCATCAGCAAACAATGTTTTCAATGGCTTACCATAAATATCAGACATCTTACAGCCCAGTAATCGGGCAGTATGTTCATTAATTTTCAGTATCCTGGTTTTTGTATCGGTAAAAATCAATATTTCCTTAAGTTCATCAACAACCTTATTGGCAACCATTGAGGGTGTAACTTTGAAAAGCTTGAATTTCAATATGCTGTACGCCAGTCCGGCAATGTAAACAAGTGAGGCTATATGTATTGAAAGCAAAAACGGCTTATCGTAAATCAGAGGCAAAGTGATTTCAGTGATTGTTATCCATAATACGGACACCAGAAATGATATAAAAATTATCAAAAACTGTTTTTTCTCATTTTTTTCCTTCATGTTTTTACGCCAACCTATAAGCATAACAAATACAAAAGCGGCAAAGAAGTAAAAATATGTCAGATAAAAGAAAAAACAATTACAGCTTTTATCATAAACAAATATTCCGAGCTTGCTATATTTCTCAACATCAATTAATAACCAATTTTCCGAAAAGATCATATAGAGGAAAAACAATCCGGGTAGCAGTATAATAGCGAACAAGGTATTCATCAGACGGTTTTTTTCAGAAAAGCCGGTCAGATAAAACTTAAACCTTATAATTAGCGCGGGCGATAAACACCATCCAACAGCACCGATTTTAAACCATAAAACAATGCTGTCTGTATTTTCCGTACCAAAAAGAAAAATGAACGAAAAAGCCCAAACAGCCAGCCCCAGACATAAATAAAAAAACGATCGGTTTAGCCTGGATGATCTGTTCTTAAAAAAAACATATATGCCTGACTCCAGGTATATTAAAAAAATTATTATCGATATTATTGATAAAACATTCATTAAGTCTGATTTAATATTTATCCGATCATCAGTTGAAGACCAGTTTTACGGTAGTTCCGGAAAAATTATTTATTTCAAGTTTTCCCCTGAGATGAGTTTTGGTTAAAATATTAACCAATTGCAAACCCACAGAGTTAGCTTTTAAAAGGTGAGTTTCGCCCGGAATGCCCACACCATTATCACTAACCAGCAAAGTATACTCATCCTTATTTTTGTAAAATTCTACCTCTATAATATTGTTTCTTTTGAGTTTATTATTTTTTTCATTGTCATTAGCAGGAAATGCAAATTTTATGGCATTTTCAAGCAATTCGTGATAGATAATACCGCAAGGTATTGCCTTGTCTATTTCAAGGAATTTTTCGGTAAGATTAAAACTGAATTTTACATTCTTGTTTCGGTTCAATGTACTGTTAAGGTTTTCGGCAGTTTTGTTCAAAAAATCCGAAAAGTTTATTTTAGAAAGGTTTTCGGAAGAATAAAATTTCTCGTTTATTGCAGAAATTGTCCGGACACGTTCAGCTATCTGGTTTAGTTTATCGGCACCTTTGGCATTTATATCTTTATGAAAGGAAAGCATGTTGATAAGGGAGATAATAATCTGAATATTATTCTTTACCCTGTGATGAACTTCACTTACAAGGCTGTTTTGTTCTTTTAGGTCGTGTTTGATCTGTGCTTCCGCCCTTTTCCTTTCAAGTATTTCAATCTGCAGTTTTTTGTTAGCCTCCGATAGTTCCATGGTATTTTTCCAAACCAGCGAACCAAGATCATTCTTTGTTTTGTTCAGCAACCTTTCCTGCCGGATTCTTTCATCCATCTCTTGCTTTAATTTTATCTTCTGCCTGTCGTCTTTACCTATCAACACATATCCGAAATTGTTTTTATATTTATCTCTGATGGCTATACCCGAAAGCAAAACCGGTATCGGCTCACCTTTTATATTCAAAAGTTCTCCTCTGGTTTGTGACAAAGCCGTTGTTTTGCGCAGCCTCAAAAAATAATCTTCCATCACTTTTTCGTTTGCAAATATTTTCCTGTAAGAGAGTCCGGTAATTTCTCCGGAAGTATATGAAAGGGAGTTCAATGTGTACCGGTTAGCCGCAAAAATCTTATGATTATTATCAAAGAACAAAAGAAATTCATTGATCCGTTCAAGTATGAGGCTGGAAATAACATCAGGCGAAACAGCATCTCTCTGATACTTCATCATTGCATAAAAAACACCGGATATCCATAAAATCGAATTAACAGGTGCTAATGCCGGAACCATCGAAATATTCAAATATGTCAAAAAAATGTTTGAAAAAGTGCTGGCAATAAAAAATACCAACAATGAAAAAAGTATTATTACAACCTGTTTTTTCTCACGGTTGGTTTTTGCCGACAAGTACCATTTACCCAGAACATATAAGCTTAAACCCACTGAAAAAAACAGATAAAAGACAAAAAGATGCACCCATATGGAACTTTCATTCAATTCAAAAAACCAGGTTTGACCATATTGATAATAAACCTTAGACGATTCCAGTTCATTGAATGCTATTATTTGAATAATTGCAATAGCAGCCATGGGAAACAACAGGTATTTTACAAGATTATTTACTAATGGTGATTTATTGTTGGAAATTTTAACAAAAAACAGTACCATCAAGGCGGGAAAAGTAGTCCATCCTACAGATGCGAGTTTGTCGTAATAATAAACCTGTTCTACATTTGATGCACTATAAATACCGGCGGAGAACAGAGCAAAAATTGAAAAAGAGAGGCAAAGAATTGAAAACACAATATTAACAGGTCGTCGGGGTGATTTGTGTAAAATAATTGCGCCTGCCTGCAGGTAAAGTAAAAAAGCTATAAATGATAAAACCGAATACAGATTCATTTAATTGGTGTATTTTCCAATTGTTGTAAAGCTTGAATATGTGTTTTATATGTACAGTTTGCCATTTTTGCCGGCATTAATTTTCCGGTCCGCTTAGGAATCTTTCAGCTTCAATGGCAGCCATACAGCCTGTACCGGCAGCTGTTACTGATTGCCTGAATACAGGGGCCTGCACATCGCCGTCTGCAAATACTCCTTTAACAGAAGTTTGTGTTGATTTAGGCCTGGTAATGATATAGCCGTTTTCATTCATTTCCAGCTGTCCTTTCACTATATCAGAATTAGGTACATGACCTATTGCAACAAAAAAACCTTGTATTACAAGCTTCTTTGGTTTTTTCGTTTTTACATTTTCAAGTATAACTCCGGTAACGGCTTTATCGCCGGATATTTCTCTCGGAATATGATCCCAGACTATTTCTATGTTTTTGGTTTCAAAAACTCTGTGTTGCATAAATTTTGATGCTCTCAGGTTATCACGCCTGTGTACCAGATAAACCTTATTGCATAATTTCGACAGATACAAAGCTTCTTCGCAGGCAGTATCACCACCACCGACAACAGCAACATCCTGACCTTTATAGAAAAATCCGTCACAGGTAGCACATGCCGACACACCAGAACCTTTGAACTTTTCTTCAGATTCCAAACCAAGCCAGCGAGCAGATGCTCCTGTTGCAATTATCAGCGTTTTGGCTAAAATCTCCTTATCCTCATCAATTATTACTTTAAAAGGTCTGATAGATAAATCAACTTTTGAGGCAGTACCCCAACGTATATCCGTTTCGAAACGTTCGGCTTGTTTTCTGAAATCTTCCATCATTTCAGGTCCTTGAACCCCATCAGGATATCCGGGAAAATTTTCAACGTCTGTCGTAATTGTCGGTTGCCCGCCCGGTTGCAACCCCTGGTATAATACAGGCTTAAGATCAGCCCGTGCTGCATATATAGCAGCAGTGTATCCTGCCGGCCCCGAACCCAATATCAAACATCTTAAATGCTCTTTTTCCCTGCTCATTGAACAAATAGTTTTTCGGCAAATATAAAACTTTATCCTAAGAAAAAAATCATTGATTCTCTATACCTGTCAAAAGAAATCCCGGACCCGCCAAAAAATATCTGCTCTGCTATTTACCATTTATCAAGTACCAAAGGATAGCTTATTTTGATCAGGTTGAAAAAGTAACTGTCATAACGACGTTCATCAAGAGGGCTGACGCCGTCAAGGTAATGAAACGGGGTGTATCTCCATCCAAACTCATATCCTACCGATATAAAGTTTCCGAAAGTATATGAATATCCCAACCCAATTGGTAAAGCAGGTTGAACTTGTTCAAAATCATCATCGATATGATAGATCTGGTCTTCAGCATCGATTACGGAAACCTCCGAAAAAAATATTGAAAGGCCTGAAAACAGGTAAGCTTTAGATGAAGTATGGTAGAGAAATGGAACATGAAATTCAGTTTTTATAAAAAACTCAAACATATCATTTTTAAAGCTGAAGGATTCATATTCAAAATTTGACGGAGGCTTATTGGCACCGGATAGGCGGGCATATTTCATACCTCCGTTTACTGCAAACCAATTTGTTGCCATATAACGGGCAAAAACACCAAAACTATAATCAAAATTACTGGTTTGATAATCAACAAAATCAAGAAAATCAAGGTATTTGTTACTCTGTATATCGGTAATTCCATGGCTTGTTCCCATCAAAACACCCATTTCCAATTTACCTGTTCCGAGGCGTTGTTCCCTTATAGAGAGATGTATCGGCTCAGATGGTATGTTTCTTATAAAATTGGCACTGCTTCTTTGATAAGGCACTTTTCTTCTGCCCAAAAATGACGTTAGCGCCCCCCCCTCCCTTGGCGAGCTAGACCTGCTTAACCTTGCAGCCCTTGATTGAGGACGGGAATCAAAAAGCCACCTGAAACTTAAAAATGATGTTCCATCACCTTTTCTTTCATTCTTTATTGCATAAGAAGCATCACGCTCCGATGAAATACCCAAAGCATGCCCGGGCGCAACCTGTTTATCCTTATTGTCGTCATAAGGTTGCCCGTGTATAGGTAAACTAATTACAAGAAATGTAAAAACCAGGAAAACCAATAAAATACTATACCTGTTCATGTTAGTTTTTGTTTTTAGTAATCAATAATTTTGTTATAACAGGTTTTGACTTTAACTTAAAAAAATATCTTTAAACCTGTTTTTTGTCAAATTTGCATCAAATTTTTAAAAAAATATCCCCCATTCAGCTACAAATATAGATAAAAAAAAACAGAAAAAACAACTAATTTATTTTTTTTAAAAAATTTATCCTTAATTGAAGTTTTACCGGTATACAAAAAATATTTTTTCACCTCATTTATTACATTCTGTTAATGGGATATTGCTTATATCAACCATTATAAAACGCATTATAATAATAAAATTTCAGGGTTATATGCTCAAAAAATTTTTCAACAATACAGGAAAATTATGTTTGAATCAAATTCAGGTGCAGTAAAATTAATTTTGACCCAAAATTCCGGATTGAATTATTTAAAATTACAAATTCCAATACGCAAATAATAACCGGGCAGAGCAAGCTCGTGAACACCCGGTAAGCTAAACAATATGCGAACAATCGAACATGCCGAACAACGGGAGACCACGACCGAAGGGAGTAACATTTAATGTTTTTTGTTATTTATTAAATTTCAATTTAGTAATTTAAGTTTGATTTTCAATGGTTGGTTTTTATCAGTAATATTTTCCGGACACTTATGGGGGTTGTAGCTCTCTCTAAAAAAGAAAGGATTAGAAATTTTCTTTCCAATCCTTTTCTTATCTAAGAGGTTTCGAGCGGATTCGAACCGCTGTAAGAGGTTTTGCAGACCCCTGCCTAACCACTCGGCCACGAAACCATTCCTTTTATTCTACAAAATTATAAAATCAATACCACAATTCAAAATTTATTAACTACATAATTATTTGCCCCGGTATTTTTCAAGCACCACACTTACAGCCTTTGTTTTGCCACCAACCGGCGGGTTCATTTTTGATATTTTTATTTTTACAAAAGTTATCATTTCAAATTTCTGAAAAACCTCATCAATGATTCTCCTGCCTACGTGCTCGAGTAAATAACTTTTCTGTTGCATCTGTGCATCAATAATGCCGTAAACATCCTGGTAATTAACCGTTTTGCTCAGTTTATCCGACAATTCGCTCTCTTGCGTATCTAATTCAAACTCAAGATTCACCATAAAACGGTTACCTATCACCTGCTCTTCCTGAAAGCAGCCATGATAAGCATAAAATTCCATATCCTCAAGCAATATCCTGCCCATTAACGCAACTTTAATAATTTTGTGATTGCCGCAAAAGTAAATAATTTTACAAATCTCATAAGAATATTTTTTTACTTTTGCCCGTTTTGTCATGTATATGTACAGGCAAACATTTTGTCAAAGCTCTAATAATAAAAACATTTGTGCACCTTTGAGCTCTTGTGCTTCCTGTATAACTGTTTTTAAAGTTATCTGTTTTGAGGTTGGAGAATCAATCCTCCCCTGCACGTTTAGGTAAAAAACAATTAAAAACAAAATAAATGAGCGATACAGCTAAAAAAGACAGTTTAAAACAGCCCTCATTAAACTTCATTGAAGAGATCATTGAAGAAGATCTGCGCAACAATAAAAATGAGGGCAGGGTACACACACGTTTCCCCCCCGAACCCAACGGATATTTGCATATAGGTCATGCAAAATCAATATGTTTCAATTTCGGCCTGGCGAAAAAATACAGTGGCAAATGCAATTTAAGGTTTGATGATACTAATCCGATTACAGAAAGTGTTGAATACGTTGATTCAATAAAGGAGGACACCAGATGGTTGGGGTATGACTGGGAAGAGAGGGAGTTTTATGCCAGCGATTATTTTGAGACCTTGTTTGACTATGCTGTAAATCTCATTAAAAAGGGCAAAGCCTATGTTTGTGATATGAGCACGGAAGAGATAGCAGCTACACGGGGCACTCCTACCAGACCGGGAAAGGAAAGTCCGTGGCGTAACCGTCCTTTGGAAGAAAGTCTGGAGCTTTTTTACCAAATGCGCGACGGTAAATATCCCAATGGTGCAAAAGTATTACGTGCCAAAATAGATATGGCTTCACCAAACATGCATATGCGCGACCCTGTTATGTACAGGATCATACATGCACCGCATCACCGTACACAAAATAAATGGTGTATATATCCAACGTACGACTGGGCACACGGACAGTCGGATTATATTGAGGGAATAACCCATTCTGTATGTACACTCGAATTTGAAGTTCACAGACCATTATATGATTGGTTTCTGGATGCTCTCGAAATCAAAAAAAACCGTCCGCGGCAAATTGAATTTGCAAGACTCAACCTTACTTATACTGTAATGAGTAAACGAAAACTTTTGGAGCTGGTTGAAAACAAAACTGTAAACAGCTGGGATGACCCTCGAATGCCGACAATTTCAGGCTTACGGCGAAGAGGTTATACACCTGAATCAATAAGGGTGTTTTCTGAAAAAGTGGGCGTTGCAAAAAGAGAGAACATCATTGACGTTGCCCTGCTCGAACATTGCTGTCGCCAACATCTTAACAAGATAGCCTCAAGAGTTATGGCCGTTATCAACCCCGTAAAACTCATAATTGACAACTATCCCGATAACAAAACGGAAGAACTGACCGGCAGGATAAATCCCGAAGACCCCGATACCCTGATGAGAAAAATACCATTTACCAAAACCCTTTTTATTGAACGCGAAGACTTCATGGAAGATCCGCCGAAAAAATTCTTCAGGCTAGCCCCGGGAAAAGAGGTGCGATTAAAATATGCTTATATCATTAAATGCGAATCGGTTGTCAAAGACCCTGAAACGGGTGAAATAACCGAAATCCACTGCACTTATGACGCCGAAAGCCGCAGCGGTCAGGATATCAGTAAAAAGAAAGTTAAAGGAACTATTCACTGGGTCAGTTATGAACATGCCGTTAAGATAGAAGCCAGGCTGTATGACAGGCTTTTAAAAACGGAAAACCCCGATGTGGCTGAAGAAGGAAAAGATTTTAAATCAAACTTAAATCCCGGCTCGCTAAAGATCGTTGAAGCATACGGAGAACCTTCGATAAGAAATTTTAAAAAAGGCAGCAAAGTACAATTCGAAAGAAACGGATATTACACCGTTGATCCCGACTCAACCGAAAAGCATATTATCTTTAACAGAACGGTAACTTTGAGGGACTCATGGGCGAAAGTGCTTAAAAATATCGGGAAGAAAGGTTGAATGTATTACTGTGCTAATGTGTAAACAGATCACAGATGACGCTGATGCGGCAGATAATCGCTGATATAGATCAGCGTAGACATGTGCCGGGCAAAGTCGGAGTATCAGCCGAATCAGCGTCACCCGCGTTTCATTCCTTTTCTGCTATCAACACTTAACTATCATTCAGTAGCGATATAAGCAACACTCCCAGCAACATCAATGCCGCCCCTGCTATACGCTGAACAAAACCTTTTTCCTTGAAGATCAGCCAGCCAAAAATTACAACCATCAATGCACTGGTGCGTTTAATGGAAATAACATATGCTACCAATGCTATCTGGATAGCAAGCATCTGAAATACCAGTGTCAGCCCCGAAAAAATACCTACAGGCAACAGCTTCAAGGCATTCTTTTTTAGTTGCTTAAGGTCTTTTTTAGCAAATAACAGTACAACAGGTATCATACCGGCAAATAAAAATGCAGATATTGAAACAACCCAGAAAACAGGGTGTGAGTTTTGAATGCCCACTTTGTCGATATTTGCTGTGATGCTCCACAAAAAAGCTACCCCAAGCATATAGCGCGGTCCTTTATCTTTTATCAATGCCTTGAAAGGTGCAAAAAATCCACTGCGTACAGTGTGTAAATTTAACATATATGAGCCCAATACTATACATACTATTCCTGCAATGCCATAATATCCGGGAAACTCGCCAACAATAATGGGCGAAGTAATAAGTAAGAACAGGGGTGTAAAAGTTACCATAGGTACTGTAACCGAAAGATCAGAATGTTGTATGGCTTTTAGATACAAAATGGTTATAAATATGTTCATTAACCCGCCAGCGATCAATGCGGGAAAAAACATCTCACCCAACACGGGTATGTCAATAAAAATCAAAAGTGGCAACAGCAAAGGTAAAGAGAATAATCTCATTGCCAGGGCAATGATATAAGGATTTGTGTTTTTCAGGTTAAGTTTACTGAAAACATCCTTTAATGCTTCACACAAAGCGGTTAATAAAGCCAGCCCAACCCAGTGCATTACTTATATTATTAGCTGTTCAGATAGACAAACAGAAAGGCCAGTGGTATTATCACTCCTGCAGACGTCAGCCATGCACCACGGCCGCTGATACCGTTTCTTCCCTTTATTATGAATAACCCTGTGAAAGCAAGAATTATCAAAGATGATGCAAAGATAGTTGAAAACCATGTCCATAATTTGCGAGGTGTATTGTAATGTAAAAAATTCACCTCATAGAATACAGGACGTCTCCTGGTCATTTCCAAAAACGCAACCCCTGTTTCAGCATCATAATCGACACTGCCGTTATCAATAAATATCCTGTACTTACCATTGCGTAAAAGATGTGTACGGTAAAGGTCTTCAAGACCCATTTGCTTCAAAACAAGTATGACTTCTTCTTCAGGCTCTTCGGGTACTGGCTTACTAATCTCAATTTTATATTCCTTTTCCGTGATAATGTAATTTGGGTTCCAGTTATGCCTGTGTGTGAGGGCAATACCCGACAAACCGTAAATGATACACATGCCGAAGAAAAAATAGCCTAAATCACGGTGAACCGCACGGTTGTATTTTCTAAGTTTCATAACATTTCCTTTTATTGTGTAAAAATATTACAGAACAAATTAAATAAGATTTGCACTATGGTCAATTAAAAAAAACCGCTTTCAATTTATATAAAAGCGGTTTTCAAAACAAATTATTAGTTCGTTATTCTATTTCAAAACTTTGAAGCTCGATAACGGTTCTTATTTCAGGGTCAATTCCAAGTTTTCCCATTTTCCTGATGGCTTCTTCGGTTGTTTCACAATGATGTGTTCCGGGCTCATGTTCATGCTCATGTTCATGTTCATGTTCATGTTCACATATCTCTTCATGATCAGGCTCATGTTTTTCTTTTTCTACCGCAGGGAAATCACGTTTTTCTATTTTAAGAATGCCATTTGCCGAAATATGCATGCCTTCAAACCCAGTATCAAATTTACCGGTATATTTTCCCAGCATAACCAAGATACTGTAATCTGAATCATCTTCCTGTAAAACACGCATTTTATCCCCGCTATGACGGCAAACATGCCCGATTATACCCTGAAACGAAACATGCTTTCCTTCATATTCTGCCGGGTTGACAACCATTTCTTCAATGGTAAGAGAAAGAGCACCATCCTTTTCTTCTGCCTCTCCGGGTTGTTCGGCACAGGCGAAGATTAAAAATATAAACCCTGCCAACAAAATGTTTAAACCTGTTTTTTTCATGATACAATTTATTATTTTACATTTTATAATCATTTTTCCGACTGCAAAATTATACAATTATTCAATTATATTATGTGATATTCAAAATTACATTGAATAATTCTTTTATTTTGTATTTTTAGGCTGTTATTTTTCTCATAATTATTTAATTGTTTTTTATGCACGAAGCTCAATTTTACACAAATAGTGGTGATACCGACATAAAATGTCTTTTATGTCCGCACGAATGTATAATAAAAGAGGAAACTTACGGCAGATGCAACGTACGAATGAACATAGCAGGCAAATTATACAGTGAGAATTACGGCAAAGTGACGGGTTTAAACTTTGATCCGGTTGAAAAAAAGCCGTTTTACAATTTTTTCCCCGGCAAGATGATACAATCAGTAGGAACATACGGATGTAATCTGGCATGTTCTTTTTGTCAAAATTATCACATGTCGCAAGCTGAGATTCATAATATTGTAACTTCAAAATATTACAATCCTTCCGAGATAGTTGAAGCAACCCTAGCCAACAAAAATTGCTGCGGCATTTCATATACCTATAACGAACCGGTTGTATGGTACGAATTCATGATGGACATAGCAGAAATGGCCAAAGAAAAAGATCTGGTCAACACAGTGGTGTCAAACGGATATATTAATCCCAAACCTCTTGATAAAATGCTCAATGTTATTGACGGGTTCAATATAGATCTGAAAGGTTTCAGCAAAGATTTTTATATAAAACTAACGAAAGCAACTTTTTATCCGGTAAAGGAAACCCTGAAAAAAATAGCTAAAAGCAATGCTCATCTTGAAATTACCAACCTGATAATACCGGGATTGAATGACGACCCTGTTATATTTGGAGAAATGACAGATTGGATTGCAAGCGAACTGGGTAAAAATACCCCACTGCACATTAACAGGTACTTCCCTTGTTATAAGCTTAATATAGAGCAGACAAAAATTGAAACACTTGTTGAACTTAAAAAAATAGCTTCAAAAAAATTGAATTTTGTATATTGTGGTAATATTTCTGCTATATATGGAGAGTCAAATACAATTTGTCCTAAATGTAAAAAAACCGTTATCAAAAGGCTGGGTTACGAAATATATATTGACCAGATAGATAAAAAGGGGCATTGTGTTCAATGCAAATACAAAATAGCTGTTTGTTAAAATCGACAAAAATTATATCATTATGGTACAATCTTTAAGAAGACCTGCCGTTTCGGGCATGTTTTACCCTTCAAGCCGGAATGAATTGGTAAAGTTGATGCTTGATATCGAATCAAGAGAAATCAACAATTTTGACAAGGATTTTTCGCAACATCATATCATCGGCGGCATTGTTCCTCACGCAGGATATATCTATTCAGGCTGTCATGCCATACATTTCTTCCTTATGTTGCAAAAGTCAAAACAAAAAATTGATACGGTAATTATAATAAATCCCAATCATCGTGGTTTCGGGCCCGCAGTTGCCCTGGATTCACACTCAATATGGGAATCCCCGTTAGGACAAATAGAAGTTGATGATGAAATATACAAAGCCCTTGATATTCCTGTTTCCTTGAATGCCCATAATGATGAACATTCGGGCGAGGTTATGGTACCGTTTATACAATACTATCTGCCCGCCTCCATAAAAATAGCACCTGTAAGCATGCTTGATCAATCATATGAATCAGCTAAAAAGCTGGCTCAAAAAATAGATAACGCAGTGATTAAGACAGGGAAAAAAACAGTTATCATTGCTTCAAGCGACTTTTCCCATTTTGTTAAAGAAAAAGAAGGATGTCTGCTCGACAACCTTGTTTGCGAAAAGATAGAAAACATGGATGCCAAAGGCGTTCATGATACCGTTCGCAAAAACAATATCAGCGTTTGCGGCTACGGGCCTATAATGTCTTTGATAGAATATTGTAAAATAAAACATCCCGCTGCAAAAACACATATCATGAGTCGTGGCAATTCAGGCGAAATATCTCCATCAACAAGGGTTGTAAATTACATTTGCACCTTGTTTTATGAATAACAGACAGATAACTTCATGACAGATTATGCGCTCATTTTAATGGTATAAGAGATAAAGTGCAAAATACGGTATATTTTATTGATTTTGCCATAGGTTCAGACTTCTTAAAAACACTCCGAAATTATCGCTTATAATCAGACATTTTTAATATATGCAACCACATTGAGCAGTCGTATTTTATTGTTTCTTCGTATATTTTAATGTTTTCCGGCTCATAATCATCATACTAAATATTTAACCGAAAGATGTTTAATAATATTTTTGATCGTACATTTGTTTGTTAGCCACGAATGCACGAATTTTGTTCGAATATTATTCGTTGTTTTATTCGTGCATTCGTGGCTTTTTATTATTCACATTTTCAGGCTTTCATGTTCTTCAAAATATTCAAGGCATAATTATCATTCCATCCGCACATCTTC
>PWJZ01000062.1 GCA_003559855.1 Bacteroidales bacterium | reverse complement strand
TTTATTAGTCGTGCATTCGTGGCTTTTTATTACTCGTGCATTCGTGGCTCTTTATTATTCGTGCATTCGTGGCTCTTTATTACTCGTGCATTCGTGGCTTTTTATTACTCGTGCATTCGTGGCTCTTTATTACTCGTGCATTCGTGGCTTTTTATTATTCGAATTGATTATTCGTTTTAATTCCATAGCGTAAAAGTTATTTATTTCTCCAGCACATCAAAATATTATTTAGCCAAAAAATGGGGTAAGTTCAAAAATAAAGGGCTTTCGCATACATCACAAACAAAAACATATTAGCGGAATTCGAATCACAGAAAATGACAAACTTATTTTCAAACATTCAAATAACGCAATCATCTTTTTCATAACAACAGGCTATACTTTCTGAAAAACTGCTTTTTTGGCAACAAACGCCCATCTGCATCTTAAAAGAAATTTTACATTTGTTAATATTTAATAAATAATTAATTTTACTGTTGTTTTAAAAATTAAGTATTGGAGACAATTATCCCAAAATAAGGATAAAAACATCAAATTAAAAGCCCTGAATTATGAAAAAAATAAGACATCTTTTATTATTGATATATCAATATGTATTAAATAAAATTAGAGTTTTGGAAAAAGCAATACCTTTTTCATCATGGTTTCACAAAAGTTTTTATCTGCTTAAGTTCTCCATAAAGCATTTCAATTTTTTGAAATTCATGATAAGCAGTTCCAAAAGAAAAAAGGAAATACCCAGACTTGACTACAAGGATTCTTCCGGTAAGGCTCATAAGCTGCCCATGGAAGTTAATCTTTACCTGACCAAAAATTGCAATATGCAATGTATGATGTGCCCTTATTATGGTGAGGCAGCACTGCAAAGAAACCTTAATGGTAAATACGAATATAAAGAAACTTTAACATTAAGCGAATATGAAAAACTTGTTGACCAATTAAAAGAACAATCAACATTCTTCTACCTTAGCGGCGGCGAACCTTTGCTTTATCCATATTCCATTAAGGAGCTGATCATACTATTAAAAAGAAAATCAAACAGAGTATCAATGAATACAAATGGATATCTGCTTGAAAAACATGCTGCAAGCCTTGTAGAATCAGGCCTTGATTTTATTATTGTTAGCATAGACGGTCCTGAAGCAATACATAATAAGATCAGGGGTAAGGATGATTCTTTCCAGAGAGCTGTTGCCGGGGTTAAAAAACTACATACCGTTAAAAAGAAATATAAAGTAAAACATCCTGTTGTTTCAGCTCTTTGGACAATTAATAAAGACAATTATTCATATCTTCATAAGTTGCCGGAACTCTACAATGATCTGGGGTTTGATATGGCAGGGATTACCTTTTTGTGTTTTACGGATTTAGAAAGGGGTCAAAAGACCGCAGAAATAAAAAAGCAATTATTTAAAGAGACTTCGTCAGCCTGGAAAGGTAATTTGATCAACACCAAAGATATCAATTTAAATGTTTTGGAAGCCGAATACACAAAAGTTCTTCGGGCAAAAAAGAAATTTTTGTTTTATACAATGCCTGCGGGTTTGAAACCTTCTCAGATATATAGTTACTATAATGATCTGGATAATACTTTCGGAATAGAATCATGTTTTAAAGCATGGTATCGGGTGCATATCAGATCCAATGGCGACGCTACAACCTGTGAATTCTTTTCACCGTCGGTTATGGGCAATATAACAAAACAAACCCTGGCAAAAATCTGGAATAACGAAAATTATAAAAAATACAGAAACTATCTGCAACAACAAGGTTATTTTCCATATTGCACAAGATGTACGGAATTTTATCCGCCATAAGGCTTTATATTTTCCTGAGGACAGAATCGAACCGCAAAGCTTCCGGTTAACAGCTACCTGCTTAGATAACTGAGCTTCTGAAAAATGGCTTATAATATTTGTAGAATATTGCCAAAAGTTAATCAAAAATTAAAAATTAAGACGGATCAAAATCAAAAAAGTATTAACTTTGTTATTTAAAATAATAAGCTCATTGCTTCTGACTCATACCAAAACCGGTATGTTGACAGACTCAGCTCATTTTCAGGCTTTAAGATAAAATTCCTGTAAAACAAAGACTGAAACTTTAACTTATGTTGCATTATATTGAAGGTCAATATTTGATAAAAAACAATGATCAAAATACAGATAAATGAATAAACAATTACTTTCCCTCTTGCTCATCTGTACGAGCATCTCATTTTCATGTTATGCACAAAACAATGATTTGTATGAATATTTTATTTCAATACAATCAGGAAAATGGGAATCCGCATCAACATGGAAAGATAATATTGCACCTCCGTACATATTTGACAATCACAAAAAAATAATAATTAACAGGTCAAATGGTGCACATATTGTCAATACCGATAAAAATATCAATATTATATTCAATAATTTTGGCAATATTGATATATATGGTAAACTAATAATAAACGGTGGTCTGGCTTTTGAAAATCACGGAAAAATCCATGTACATAAAGGCGGTGTACTTATTGTGTACGGTAATATAAATATGCATATGCACGGAGAAATAATTGTTGACGGTGATTTTTACGCTGATTCGATCATAGGTCACGGAACCCCACCCAAACATAATTACATAAAAGGAGGAGGTAATATATATACAAATTATATATACGGTTTTTGTTTAAAAGGCTTTTATGGAAATATATACGATAATCCTCTTCCCGTTGAGCTTTTATATTTTAGAGCAACCACCGATTATAAAAATAAACGTATAAAACTAAAATGGTCTACCGCAACCGAAACAAATAATGATTATTTTACCATTAAGAAAAGTAATGACGGCAATTCATGGAATACCATCGGTTTTGTAAATGGCCAAGGAAACAGCAATAACCAAATAAATTACCAATATGAGGATAATTATCCGGTAACAGGAATATCGTATTATAAATTGAAACAAACCGATTTAGATGGCAGTCATGAAATAATTGGCTATGCGGATGTGAAATACATTGATTTGAACAACATACAAATTAAAAATCATCAAAATACATTGTTTATAAAAAATATGTCTGACAATAACATTCATGTTGAAATTGCATCGCTTTCCGGGAGATTGATATATAGAAATGACGTTGCGGCCTATTCCCAAATATCAAAAAACATTAGTGAAAAAATTGTAATTATAAGAATAAACAATGAAATATCAAGAATTTACCATCTCTCACATTAACATGGCAGCCATAAAAACACATAATTATGAGATGGCGAGAGGTGAGTATATGAGAGCGTAAAAGCGTGAGAGGGTGAGAAGGCTGGGTAATCGGTAATCCCGAAGGGTCGGGATTTCGCTGTTGCTCAATAGGTCATGTGCCAATGTGCCAATATGATAATGAGTTAATGTTTTGATAGCTCAAATTGTTGAATCGTTGAATTGTTTATTCGTTGATTCGTTTATTCATAATTTATTCGTAATTAGATAATTAGCAATTCGTAAATTCTTAGAATATTCGGAATTCGACACAATTCATTATTTGTTATTCAAAAATATCAGGGACATTAAACACATTTTTATAAACGTGAAAAAAGTAAGCATATAAAATAATAAAAACATTATTTGAAGCTTTTAACCTTATCGGTTCAATTAAAAAACATTTGCTGAAACATATTTTTTTAAGACAATAAGAAGGTAATAATCCGTTTATAAGACATGCAGCGGCAATTATTAACACAAAATTTATATAAAATGAAGCGATTGATTTTTTTATTGGTTTTTATTACGGCATACACGGGCAGTCTGTTTTCTCAGCTTCCCGAAAGCTGGAATGCACATTTCTCAAAGATTTATTCTGTTTCATTTTCTCCTGATGGCAAATATCTTCTTTCAGGCTGTTACGATGGCGTTATAACCGTATGGGATGTGAGCAACGGAGAAATGGTAAATGAAATTTTTGCTCATGTTGATGCCATAAATGCCATTGAATTCACATCAGACGGCAAATATATGTTAACTGCGAGCAGTGATGGCCGTGTTAATATATATGATTGGGAGTCGGGTGATTTGGTCATAAGCGCACCTGCTCACAGTGGCGGAGCAAATTCGATCTCGGTAAGCCCGGTATCGGATGAGTTTATGACTGTAGGTAATGACCAAAGATTCAGGATATGGGAAATTCCTTCAATGCGTAGGGTATTGGCTGATGCCACACACCAGTCAAATGTTTATGATTGCTCATACAGTCCTGACGGTTCAAATTTTATCACCGTAGGGCAGGATTCACATATTAAGGTATTACAAACAACAAGGGGAGAGTTGTTAACAACACTCCGGGGGCATAACGACGAGATAAGGGTTGTTCAATATAATCATGACGGACGATTCCTTGTCACCGCCGGTTATGATAAAGTAGTGAAAGTCTGGGACATCAGAACACGCCGCGAAAGACATTCATTACGAGGGCATATTGAACACATCTATGTTGTCGACTTTATGCCAAACAGTAATATCCTCGCCTCAGCAGGCGATGACCTCTACATAATCATATGGAATATTCCAACTGGTGAAAGAATGAAAACCTATGCCACAGATATTTCCACAAAAGCAATAGCCTTTTCACCCGACGGTAAAATGCTCGTTTTTGGCGATGAAAACGGAAATCTTAATGTTATTGACACCAGTGAATTTGTTGACTGAAATATAATCAGATTCATATCAGTACGAACCATTTCAGCTTTTGCCAGGGATAATTAAAACAGGGCTCATTATTTATTTGAACCTGATGAACAATCCCGGTGAAAAAAGACAATAAATAATTAACTGACTTGTGTCCAGTTATAATACATTTTTTTATGGCAATAATAGGAGAAATAATTAAAAAGGCAATAGAGCTGTCAAACAATATAACAGATACCCCTGATCCTCTGTCAGCACAGCCAAAAGTGCTTCTGGAATTACTTAACAAAGCAAAGGACACATCATTTGGCAAAGCACTCAAATTCGCAGAAATATTATCCAATAAAGATCCTCACAGATCATTTGCATCACAGGTACCCTATTACGATTATGACAGGATTTACAGTGAATGGTGGAAAGATGTGTATAAAGGAGAGGGAAATATAACCTGGCACGGGAAGCCTGATTTTTTTGCATTAAGCAGCGGCACTACCAGCACCACCAAATACATCCCCGTTACCGACGATATGCTCATCTCTATGAGAAATGCCGGCATAAGACAGCTATTAAGCATTGCCGAGTTTGACCTGCCTTCGTCATTTTTCGAAACCGAAATACTTATGCTTGGCAGCAGCACTGACCTGAAAGAGGTAAACGGACACCTCGAAGGGGAAATAAGCGGTATAGGAGCTTATAATATACCTTTCTGGCTCAGAAGATTTTATAAGCCCGGCACTAAAATATCTTCCATCAACGACTGGGATGAAAGAATCAGGCAAATAGCCATAAAAGCCCCGGAATGGGATATTGGCGGCTTATCAGGAATGCCATCATGGATTGAGCTGATGCTGAAAAAAGTAATTGAACATAACGGACTGAAAAACATTCATGAAATATGGCCAAACCTGGAAGTATATACATCGGGTGGAGTGAATTTTGAACCCTACAGGAAAAGCTTCGAAAAGATACTTGGCAGACCAATAATCATACTGGATACATACCTTGCATCCGAAGGTTACATTGCAACGCAACTGCGGAAGGATACCGATGCCATGACACTTTTAACAAATAACGGTATATATTTTGAGTTCGTTCCTTTAACCCACGAAAACCTCAATGATGACGGAACCATAGCAGAAAAAGCCGAAGCCCTTACAATAGCCGAAATCGAAGAAGGAGTAGATTATATACTTCTGATCAGTACAGTTTCCGGCGCATGGCGATATATGATAGGTGATACGGTCAGATTTACCGACAAAGAAAAGGTTGAAATAAAATTAACCGGCAGAACAAAATATTTTTTAAACGTTGTGGGTTCCCAGCTTTCAGAATATCAAATGATAAAGGCTATTGAAGAACTTGAAGAAAAGAATAATATCAACATCCAGGAATTTACCGTCAGTGCCGTCAGAAAAGGAGAAGATTACATCCATCGGTGGTATTTTGGCTGCAAGGATTGCTTGAACATTGATAAAACCGATATAGCAAAACAGCTGGATAAGATACTGCAAAACAAAAATAAGAATTATAAAGTTGCCCGTACCAAAGCATTAAAAGATCTGGAAGTAAATATAATACCCGACAAAACATTCTACGACTGGGCAGAAGCCAAAAACAAAAAAGGCGGGCAAACCAAAGTCCCTAAAGTAATGAAGGAAGAAGAATTTAACGGCTGGGAAGATTTTGTTAACTCACAACCATAATCACCATATGTCAAAAGTTTATTTTTCGGATTTGTCATCCAAAACAGAAGAGGATAACCTTATAAGCCGCATAAAAAAGCTTTTTTATGTTGCAGGCAAAGATATTGTTTATAATAAAGGTGAGTTGATAGCTCTTAAGGTACATTTCGGTGAAAAAGGTATCGATACCTTTATCAGGCCTGTTCAGGTATCACCAATAGCTGAAGTTGTTAAGGAAGCCGGCGGTAATCCTTTTTTGACAGATACGAACACTCTGTATACCGGAAGCCGTTCAAATGCTGTTGACCATCACCGCACCGCACAGGAAAACGGCTGGCTCAGACCCGTTGTCGATGCTCCTGTTGTTATTGCCGACGGATTGCATGGTCATGAGTTTTACATGGTAAAAATCAAGGGCAAACATTTTAAGGAAGTAAAAATCGGTGCAGCTCTATTACAGGCAAACGGCATAATAGGCATCTCGCATTTTAAAGGGCATGAGATAACGGGTTTCGGCGGTACGCTGAAAAATCTGGGCATGGGATGTGCCTCCCGGGCAGGTAAAGTGATCATGCATTGTGATGTTAAGCCGGAAGTGGATATAAGCAAATGCATAGCCTGCGGGAAATGTGCCGACAGGTGCGTAGCCGATGCAATAACAGTTGAAAAATATGCCCTGATAGAACTGAAAAAATGTATAGGATGTGGTGAATGCAAAATAACCTGTCCTGAAGAAGCCATAAAAGTAAATGATACCAGTGAAATAGAAAAAGTACAGGAAAAAATAGCAGAATATGCCCTGGGAGCCGTAAAAGGAAAAAAAAAAAAATCACTCTATTACAACTTCATAGTTGATGTGACTCCTGAATGTGATTGTGCATCCTGGAGACAATATCCTCTCGTACCCGATATCGGTATTGTCGCTTCCAAAGATCCGGTAGCCGTTGACCAGGCAGCATATGACCTGGTTACCCAAACAAAAGGGCATCAGTATGATGCAGGTAACGACAAGTTCAGAATGAAACACAACATAAACCCTCAGATTCAACTGTTACATGCCGAAAAAATCGGACTGGGAAAAAGAGAATATGAATTAATAGATATAACAACCTTGAAGCCAATGAAGCTAAATTTGCTTTGATATTTTGTTTTTTCACTAAATTAACATTATTTTTACCCGCAAAAATTTTCTAATAACAATAAAACCAAAACCAACTATTATGAAAAAACCAATTATTGCAATCATTACCACTACACTATTATTTTTGGTTTATTCTTGCGAACCAGGCAAGGACAATGCTTCCATAGAGCCTAATGATACTATTGATCAGGCAAACACCATCGGCTTGAACACAGAGTTCAGTATGGCTATTTATCCTCACCTTGATATAGACTGGTACGAAGTTGAAGTACCCGGGCAAGGTTATTTGCAAGTTCTTGTAAGAGATGTGCCGGATTTATATTTAGTTGCTCGTTTAGCTACTTACGATGAGTGGGGCGAGGAAAAAGAAAATTATTTAACTGGTCGTAGAAAAACTCCTTGTGCAATGCATATTTTTGAAGAAGGGACTTATTTTATTAAGATGAGGGACTATACAACATATGCCGGTTATTGGTTAGGTGGACAGTATTCAAAATATTCAGAGGATGAATTTTATGTTAAGTTTAACTTTATTGAAGAATTTGACCCGCACGAACCTAATTACGATGTGGAGAACGCTGTGGAAGTGGAGTTTGGCGAAGAATACGAGTCGGCAATATATCCCAGGGGCGATGAAGACTGGTTTAAGGTTAATGTTGAAGAGCAAGGTTATTTGCAGGTACAGACAAGAAATGTACCCGACGAACTTGAACTGCAAGCCTATTTTGCTGTATATGATGAATACGCCGAAGAACCTGTCGAAGTTATTAAAGATAAGGCAAATATACCCGTTGAGATTGCAGTAACCGAACCCGGTGAGTATTACATTGTTCTTTCCGATGACCGGAACAGAAATGAATCGAAAGATCTTTTTAACTGGAAAGTTAACTTCATCCCTGAAATGGATAAGTATGAACCCAACGACCATTTTACCGACGCAAAAGAAATAGGCGTTAATGATACAATACGGCTTGCTATTTTCCCAAGGGGAGACAAGGATTTCTTCAAAATAACCCCTGAAACAAGCGGTAATCTCAGAGTTATGTCAAAAGGCCATGGAGATATCGAACCAAGTGTTGCTTTATATTCACTTGATCCCGATGACCCTAACAAACTAATAGAGTTGAAATCAAAAACCAGAATTCCTGCTGATCTTGAAATTGAAGAGGTCAAAGAATATTATATAAAGATCTCCGACCGCCGTCACAGAAACGCAAGCCAGGATCTGTTTGATGTGGTGCTGAGGTTTGAATAGGTTTTAATAGATATAATAAACCGTTAATTTTTTCAACTGTCATATCTTTGAAATTAAAATCTATTATGAAAAAATGTATCGTTATTCTCTTATCAGTTATTTTATCAGGACTTTATTTGTCTGCTTCTGAAGGCACAACTTCAAATTATTCGCAAACAGGAGATATTAACCTCAATGAACGGGTTTATTCCGGCAGCAACAATCTCTTTAAAAAATATTCCCGGGAAAGCGTCGACTATCAATTATCTCCGGTTAATCTTCAGCTGGATGTTCTGGGAGTTTTGTTTTACGGACCACAGATAGTTGTTGATTTTCAATTCCTCGACATGATAGCTGTCGGCCCCTCTTTCCGGTGGATGTATGCAGGATTACTGTTTCAAGCCTTAATAACTGACTGGTTTGACAGTGATGAAAAAATAGCACCATCTACCCTCTCGTTTGGTGGTCAGGCTAAAATATTTCTGCCACTCGGCACCGAAAGAAACAGACCTTTCATTACAGCAGGATATGAAAGGATCTTTATTAATTATTCAAGAGAGGAACCAGCTTTTACCCCTCCATGGAAGACCGGTAAAAAACAATATAAACTGGCGCAATTCAATCAGGAATATAAAAAATTCATTTGCGAGTCGGAATCGAACGGATTATATATTGGCGCCGGATACCGGCATTTCAGCAGTCAGAAACTCAATATAACGGCACAATTAGGATTTGTCTTTGCAAAAGAAACAAAAAGTATCGGCTATTTTGAAGACGACCCTGAGGATATTGAAGAGTATGAATTAGGAACAATAACAATGCCGGTTCTGCAATTGGTGCTGGGATGGCAACTAGGTAACTGATTTTATGAGTGCCGGGGTCTGTCTGTATAAAAATCAACATAATTACATGTGGGGACTTCTATAAATTAAATTTTAATATTTTAACCCTGAATAAAAGCAAAAAGCAATAAATATTTCAAGTTTTGTTAATAACTTTCTGTTAATTGTTTATAACTATCAGATAATCAGGCT
>PWJZ01000028.1 GCA_003559855.1 Bacteroidales bacterium | reverse complement strand
TCATATCATTGGTGAGCCGCAAATCAACAGCTTCTCACTAAGGATACTTTATTACATAGATTATCAGTCAATACAAAGATTGGCGCGGGGTGAAATGTTTTGATAATGAAAAAAGCCAATGACCCGTATTTGTAAAATATTATTTACCAGTCAGTATTGTACCTGTGATTAAAAACCCGGTATGTTTTCTTTTCACCTGTAATATCAGATTTGTATTCAATATAGCCTGACAACATCGCCACTCTTTTGTCGGCAGTGGATGTCTTTTCAATATCAAGAGGTTGATTTATAAACAGTTCTAATGAATGGTTGCCCTTTCCTGCAAATTGTTGATCAATGTTATCAATAATTACCGGTACATGGCCCGGCCATTCAATCACTACCTTTTCAATTGTAAAGGTAGCTTCATGTTGAGAAACCAGTGTTATTCCGAGTTTTGCCTCATCAACAATATTTTCACTTTTTGTCAGTGCTTCAAAATAAAAGGGGTCATTCACAAATATTGAAACTTTTTCTTCAGTGATGTCAAAATAAAAAGGCCTTTGTAGGTTTACCGTACCAAATCTATATCTAACCAGGATATGATTTTCGGGGTCTTCATAGCAGTAATCATAATCATATTCGATAGTTGTAATACCGTCATGGCTGTCAACATTTGATATCCTGGCACATTCAGAGTTTACTTGGGGTCTGCGGCTGGTGTGTATTACATTATCGCCGAGGCGCAGGGCATATTTCAACTTTCCGAGGCTGCTTTCTGTTTCAACAAGCTCAATACTTTCATAAAGCCTCCGGCACCTGGTAATACCAAGCTGTGCCCTGTCTTTGCGTGCATCTACGAAATAATCTGCCAGTACTCTCAGCTCATCAATCTTTTTATCGATCTCTTCCACGGTGGTTATGTTTATTTTGTCAATGTTTTGCAAAATATCTTCAAGCTGTTCATTCATCTGCCGGTCTCGCATCCTGAAATCCATAACCAGGCTTTGTAACTCAAAATCTGAAAAAGGGTATTTGATATGATAGTAATAGCTGATTGTACCATCCCTTCTGTTTTCTACTTTTTCCCAATAATAATCTTCAACTTGTGAGAGCGTTATTCCCTGAAGATAGGGAACGGGACCGGCAGCGGTGGTAGTTGTTGTAGCGAATTTTTCAAGAAAAGTATTTATATTATTGTTAATATTGGTTGCTTCGGTATAAAATTCCGATTCTGTTGTTACATTTACTGCCACTGCATTGACAATATCTTCCATTACCATGTTGAGGGCATCACGTTGAGCTTTGGGTATGGTATTTCCTGATCCTACGGTAATAATATAATCCTTTTCGAGACTGTTTACCCAACCCGGCACACGCCGGCTACTGCTTTCAATTACCCTTGTTTGCGATATACAGGTAACCAAAGGCAGCAGGACAAATATAATGATGATATTAATTTTATTATAAGACTTCATCTGTATATATAGTTTTTAATTTTTATAAAGCCAGCTCCAGTCAAAATACCGTGCGGCACCCCAGTGTGCCCATGATCTGGCTACATCTCTTCCGGCTTCGATTTTGAGTCTTTGCATATCAACATCATCTTCATATTGCTGCATTTTGAAATCCCATGCGCTTGCACCCTCAGCTTCTACTGTGGCAGTAATGTGTTCTACCAATTCTTCGGCCTGTGGATAGCAGTCCATATCGGGAGTGATTTGCCCCAGGTTATTCCTGGCTTCATTCAGATCTTTGCTTGCCCATGCTGCCCTGGCAGCGGAAAGAAGTTCCTCACATTTCTGATTGGCATACTGTTCATAAATGTCAATAGATAGTTCCATACACATGTGATAACATTGACGGCTGACATCGGGTACCGACATCAATAAAAACAATGCTTCGCCATATTGTTGCTGGCCGGCAAGGGCTTGCGCTGTGGAAATGATCTTATCACACTCAGAGTTATAATACTCGATGATTTTCTGTTTCCCGGTTTCAATAAAACCCCTGTATTGGCCTTGTCTTGGCCTGATATTGTTAATTGCTTGATTATAGGCGGCCTCCTCACTTCTGTCAACACCTCTGAGGTTGACTGTTACCTGGCTGAAAATGTTTTGACTCACAACATCTACAATATAGAGTGACAATTCCAAATTCAATGCTACTTGTGGTGGTGCTGTCGGCGTAACATCCTGTGATATTATGGAAATCATGGGTACCATTGCGAATTGAGCTCTTTCCTGTGTTGCGCCCAGGCCATTCATCGTTGCTATCTGCATCATCCTGTTCTGCAAATTACTCCGGGCTGCTCCCTTAAGCCCTGCTTCATCAGGTACTATTGCGGCAATTGAAATACGCCCCATATCATCAGTTTGCCCAAATCCACTTTGTCCATATCCTTTTATCAAGAATATGCTTATTACAAACATTGTTAATACTATTTTTTTCATAAGCTTATGTTTTATTTATCGAATTACAAATTTGCGAATTATGAATTAGGAATACTAATACCAATACCAGTTACCGAATTACCGATTACCTTACTCTCTTACTCTCTCAGTACTCACCTCTCAGTACTCAACTCTCACAACTCTCCACTTATCTTTCACCCAGGATCAGCCATGCATCTCCCAGTCCTCTTTGATGAATTTGAGATTCAATTCCATGTTCTTGCCGGAGATATGAAGCGAGGTTACTTACAAACCTTCGTGTATCCATAGCTCTTTCTCTGCCACGTGGATCAGTAAAATACATAGGTATTCTGACTTGTTCAAAGCTAAGAAAGTTATATGATCCGTCAGATAATGAATATCTTCCTTCAACGGTGTTGTCTTCTATCCAATACTCAACAATGTCAATTAACTCCATTTCCATACCTTCATAAGGGAAAAAATCATAAAGGTCGAATAAAGAGTTATCCCATACTCTTACAGTCAGGTTAACTTCCCTGCCATTTTCAAACATATCTTCGAAGTGGTTCATAAGCCTACCGTTGAATTCATCCATATGGCTCAATACAGCTTCTTCGAGGAGCAGGTCGACGGGGGCTGCAGTGCTGGGTTCTCCCGTACCGACTGCTGTTGCTATCATTTTAGAGGTATATGCGTCAATACCTCTTAAGTTAAAGGTGATCCATCTTTGCGGGCCTCTTTCGTTGACGGTAAAGTCAAGGTCTAGAATAATATCTGCCTGGGCCACTCTTTTTAGCCGGTCAACAGGGCTTTCAGCAACTCCTGCAGCACTTTCCCTTGATTGTATCATTTCCAGTTCAGCAGTCTCCCGTTCCAGGCTTCGTAATTCCTGTTCGAGGTCTTTTAGTGGGAAGCCCCTGTCGGCCATTATACCACCCATCTTGGAAATTACCAGCCTGATATCGGGGTCTCTTTGCATGGCAGCCCGGTAATCAGGAATGACCTGTTCAGCACCCATGCTTTCAAATGTTTGTTTGTACCCCTTTGATATACAGTAATGATCGCTGGGTACTACCATAATAGTCGGACGACGTGCTCTCTGGCTCATAAGCACGGTAGAAGCAGTAATAATTAACAATGATAGTAATATAACTCTTTTCACGATAAATGAATTTTTAGTTTATAAATTAGGTTTATTTATTTGTCATTAGTCATTAGTAATTGTTCATTGGTCAATTGCCGGTTACCGTTTATCTCTCATCACATACCATGCCAAATCACTAAAAACCATGATCCAGTCTTCTGGCAATTCCCTCGTTTTCCAGGTAACGTCTCAGGTCATCATACATAACCTGCACATATACCCCAACTTTATAATAATTTCTTTCTATACGCAACCGGTCTTGCCCTGAGGGTGGTCCTTCCATAGATAATGAAATATACCTTAGATATCTTCCTCCGATTTTAAAGAACTCCTCAAAAAAATCCTCATATTTTTCATGGGCGTCATGTTCGGTAACTATAGCGGGTGTACGACCGACACCAGGTCCTGCCGGAATTCCGCTAAAAATACAGGCTGCCACTGCATTTCTTTTGGCTATCTGCATGGCATCTTCAACACTGGGGCCATAGCCCCAAACTTTTACTGCTTTTGTGCCATTCTGACCAACACCTGCAGGCTGTATCTCATAATTATAGCTGCTGCTGTATAATATTTTGCGCTCCCTTGGACCCAATTCCCGCTGGGAAGAGCAGGAGCTTATCAGTAAAGCAGCGCCTGCCAGTAATAAAATAGTTATTCTTGCCATAGTTTTATAAATTTTGATTATTTAAATTGAATCTGCTATAAAAAGTTCAAAAAGACATTTGCGGGAAAACACTTCTTAGAGTGTACCCAAAATTAATATAGTAAATTTCAAAACTTAAATCTAAGTCCTGCAAATAGTGCAACACCTTCCCTGTCGTCAAAATAATGGGTGTATTTGTTATCTAATGGCTTATCTTCATCAAATGCATTACCAAAAATAACATAATAATTAGCTCCTGCGACAATTTGCATAAAATAAGTTATATTCAAAGCCAGATTGGCTCCGCCTTTCAAAAAATATGTTGAAATCTGGTCATGATCAAATCCATCGTTTGTTGCCTGTTCCTGTCCGTAGGTAACATAAGGTCTGAACTCAAAGTTCCTGAGAAAATGAAAACCTTTAGCCAGTCCGGCGTCCCATCTGAAGAAGAATACATTTCCTTCCAACTCTTCTTCGATAACCGGAAAATCGGGATATTTTTTGTTGTTAATTCCTATGTTTCCGGTCAAATAAAAAGCTCTGATACCCAATATTCTGCCGACACTATAATTAAGTCCCAGCGTACCGCCGCCTATTTCACCAAGGCTGGCACCCATTTCTAATTCAATTCCATAATCATTTCTTTGTTGTAACACATATCCTTCATGCAGCCTTTTTCCTGCTACCTGGTAAAATCTGCTGGGCTCCATATCGCCGGTTGCGATATCGCGGTTATCAATAATATCGGAAGTAGCCCTGATAACGCCTCTCCTTCTTTCTGTAACATTCCGGGTTTTGGGATTATAGCGGTGTTCATAAACAAAAAACCGCTGATCAACATTTAACCCTTCTTTCTTGCCAATTTTTGCGCTGAGGGGTTTTACAGAATAAAGAGGAGTTATAACCCTGAAGTCTTCATAATCTCTTTCCAGCTCAAACAAAACATTGTCGTATGCAGTCTGTACAAGGTCGGCAAACAGCTCTTCGGTTGTTTTGTGAGGGGTTATGCTTCCCAAAAAAGTGTGTTCCTTGTAGTTGTAAGATGATGTGGTTGTACGTATTTGTGTAACATATTTCAAAGGCGGGTTCAATGTTTCAAAAAGTTCGCGTTTTCTTTGAGCTTCTTCCTCAGAATCCTCTTCCAGAACCCACGATTCGTATATTATTTCCTTATCCTCTTCCGAAAGGTCGACTCTGAATAATGAAGCCACAACATCTGATTTGTATCCTTCGTATCTATCAGTATTAACACGGCTGATTTCGGTGAAGTCAAGAGTTATAATATAGCTTTTATCAATTAGCCTGTTGCCGTAGTCCATCAAAGCCCAATTTCCCCTGGCTGTTGATTGGTATCGAATTACATCGGCATCAGTGGCATTTTCCAGGCCGCGCCTGTGTATTCTTTCCATATCCATAAAACCGTTGTCTGTCCTTGAATACCAGTGAGATATGATTTGCCGTGAAAAATTTAACTCTTCCAGGTTATGTTTAATGTTTTTTACAGGTATTCGCTTATTGTCTTTCGACCGGACTCCCCTGAATATCAGGACGTCGGTATCAAGAGGGTTAAGGAAGAACTTGTCGCTGTGCCGGATATCATTTACAAAGGAATTTGCCAGTGTTGAAGTATGAGAATCACCCCGGTCATGAACAAGTATCCAAGACAGAGAGCTCCGGTCATAAGCCTCGGGGATTATCGCCGGGCCTCTTTTTAAAGTCTCTCCAATATCCTGACCGGATATAACGATAGTGCCGGCAAAAAGAAATAAACAAGCAGGTAAGAACAAATAAAATGATCTCATATTTCTGGTTTGTATTAATTTATTTATTAAAAATAGAAAAAAACCGTAGAATAATCAATTTTGATTTTCAAAGCAAAAATATTTAAAAAAAATGATGTTAATAAAAAAAAATTTTCATTTTTGTCGAAAAATTAATTATCAATGATAAATTTTACAGCGTATAATTCGGTCAAAATATATAGTGTTGTTTGCAATTATGCTGATTCTTATGATAAAATACAATATATTTCAAAAAAATTGGTATAAAGTTTGTAATAATTTGATCATAATCAAGATAATTTTTTATGATTTTTACGGTTTTTACGAAATTTGTTTCTATAAATAATTTTTAAATTTGCGGGCTTGCAATTTAAAAACAGCAATTTTTAATAAATTATCTTATATAATCAAAAAGTGCTAATCAAGCGTCAACATCGTTAAATAATTAATTAATTAAAAACAAACATCATGAAAAATCAAAGTTTATCATTATTCGTGACATTTATGGTCATAAGCGCAGCATTATTGCTGACACAATGCAGGTCAGCCGAGGAGGTTGCTGCACCAGAGGGGGAAACCCGGGTTGAAGTACTGTGCAGCGGTCCGCAGTATTGGTCTGACAATGAATATTTCAGGGCAAATGCCGTTGCAGAAAGCCCGAATCAAGCTAATTCAAGAAGAATGGCACTAAGTAATGCAAGGGCTGAATTAGCAGGACATATGGAAGTAACGGTAAAAGCCGTTATTGATAATTATGTGCAGGATATTACTGTTGGCGATCGCCAGGAATATTCTCAAAGATATGAAGGGCTGTCAAGAGAAGTCATAAATCAAAAATTGGTTGGAACAAGAATTATATGTGAGGAATTGACCAGAACCCCGGAAGGACGTTATAAAACTTATTTAGCTATTGAATTGGCAGGCAACGAAATTCTCAGTGCTATGAACGACCGTATATCAAGAGATGAACGGCTCAGACTTGATTATGACTACGAGAAATTCAAGAATACCTTTAATGAAGAAATGAATCAACTGGAAAGAGAAAGGTACTAAAAATTAAACAAACAATCATTTCAATCATGTAGTGAAAACTGTCTGAAAAGAATCTGTAAGTTTTTTTCAGACAGTTTCATTTTGAGGCTTTTTAACCTGGTTAATTTAGATTAACCCAAATTTGTCATTAGCCGTTTGTTTCTAATGACCGCCATTAGATAAAATTATTGCCTATTCATTGTTTACAAGAACATTAGAATGACAAATCGATTAAGAAAAAATAAAAATTTGCAATCAAAATTGCTTGCAAAATAAGTTTTTCTAAATCGGGGTTAAACCCAGTTAAGTCATTAGTTCGCTGAACTCCTAATGACAAATCTGGGATTAATATAAATAGCATGGTTTCGTTAAAAATCATAGTTTTTTGCTTGTGCCTGATCGTTTCCGGCAATTTATTTGCCCAAACCGGTGACGAACAACGTATTATTCAGACAGAAAAAGACCGCGACCGTTTTTTATTGTTGTTTGAAAAGGAAACCAGGCAAACACACGGAGATTTCAAACCCCCGGATTTTTTCACTATTGTACCCGAAAGACTACCTTCCTGGATTAATCAGATACCATTTTCACAGGGGGATAAGATGTATATACTCGGCATTTCAGACCCGGGTATGGATGATGAAACGGGTTTTATTATTGCAAAACTCAGATTGAAAACTGTTTATGCTCTATTGGCGGGAACCACTGTAAGGAATATGCGTGATTTTTACATACGTGAAAAGCATACCGGGTATGCTAATGCATTTATTGATTACACGCAATTTTCAAACAGTATAAATGTAGATTTTAGTCAGATAAAAATTATCGAATCACATATTACAAAATATGGTGAAACCATCTTGCTTGGAGAAATTGATATGATCAGCTTAAAGAATAGCGGTTCTTCCGGTAGCCGGCTTAAGACATCTGCCGGTATTTTGTCGAATGCAAGAAGAGTAGGCACGCGCACGGAAATGATAAGCAAAACCAATTTAAAAATGACCTGCGAGTTGTATGAATTAAATAAAGCAATAGAACTGTGCTATGAAGTTCATGCTATAAACAGAAGGGTTAATACCGAAACCAGGCTAAATGGTGAAACAATATCTTCCCTTCCGGCAATGAATCTAAGATATGCAACCGAAGGCCGGAGTACGACGGATTCTGTTGCAATTAACATAATAAACCATAGTATGAGAAACGGCATCTGGTATGCTTATTTAACCGCCATATTATTTGAACTGGCGGATATGGCTTACGGATATGCCGTCAACATTTCAAACATACATGAAATGTTTGACAATACTGCACAAACCCTCACCCGCGAAATTATCTCAGGCTCCGCGAGTTGCAAGCAAAAGCAAATAATGATAAGGTCCAATAATCTTTATCTGAAATGCGGGCAGTATAATAATCCTTTTATAGACGGGGCAGAACCGAGTAGTGAATAACCGGTACCTGTATTCGTCTGCTTCTATAAGGCAACGAGATTTCTCACTTCGCTTTTGCTCCGTTACTAATGATAACTATAAGGCTTCGAATTCCTCATTCCGCTTTTTGCCACGTAAACCTTAAGGCCTCGAGATACCTCACTCCGCTAACGCTTCGTTCGGTATGACCTGCGGCTGTTGTGAAAAAGGGGTAAAGATGGCAGCGGCGTCGCCGCTGCCATCTTTACCCACTTAAACCCCTGAGGCATAGTCATTTCGAACGAAACGCCAGTGGAGTGAGACCACGAAGTAGCAGCGAAGCTAAATCCCGATATAGAACCGGAGGGCGTTTTAAAAGTTTAAACCTTTCTTGTGATTGAATTAATTGTCATTCCACACCGCTTTGGTTTCCTCCAGTACCGCCGGGTAGTCCACGCTGGCTGTGGAAAATACCTCAGGTTGAAATTGATGCTAATGATGCTATTAGTCAAGGTGATCAGAACCCATAAACAAAATATTTATCTTACCGGTTCGCCCGGCTGCCGCCATCTGACATCATAATAACCCGGTCTTTCATCTACGGCGCGTCTCAGGAAATCCTGCGGATAACCCACACCTTCGGGCCATTCGTTGATATCAAAAACAGGACGTTTATACCTGTCGTTATACTTGACAAAAATGTAATGTCCGAGTTTTCTCCATCGTTCCACAGTGTATTCGGCATTATTAACACTAAAATCGGTCAGAAACCCGATCATTGCCTCCTTATCGGTTTCGTAAAGAGTTTCTGCAGCTATATCAATCGCATCTGTCATGGTATGTGCCCTGTTTTCAACTTCTTTCTGCACTTTCTTTATGTCTTCTATGATGTAGCTGTAAAGGCCATAGGCATAGTTATTGACCAGGTTGAATACCCAGAAAGCCGAGTTCCAGTCAAATTCGAGCATATCAGCTTTAGCGAGCGATCCGGGCACTTCATTTATTCCCAGATAAATTGGCATAAAGGCATTTGAATAGGTATCATCTACCGAGTACCAGCATATACCTCCTATTTCGTTTGGCAGCCAGTTGCGTGCCTGGGTTATGAATGAGAAGGCTGTTTGTGACTGGGAAATTGTACGTTCCCATGAGTAACGTATCTCTTCTTCATCATCATCAAGCTGAAAGAATAGCGGACGCCAGCGGTAGGGGTTGTTGTATGGCCCGGCGGCAAAGCCTTCGCCGGTGTAATATGGCGTATCGTGGAAATGATCGCGCACAAAGCCGATCATATCTTGTATGGAGATCTTTTCATCAGGTTTAATGAACAGAGGGTATGGTTCGGCTCCTTCAACGGCACGCCAGTAGTCT
>PWJZ01000108.1 GCA_003559855.1 Bacteroidales bacterium | reverse complement strand
TGTTCAAGCACAACCCTTCGGGTAATTTCTTTTCAAATTTACGTATAAATCCATGAATTATAAACTAAAAACTTATTATCATGGAAAAGCTAAATTCAAAATCAGTTGAAGCTCTCAGGGATTTGGAAAAAACAATGATTGCTTCCAACCATTCACCCAGAAGCATAAAGACTTATGCCCGTGAGATTCGTTACATTTGTTCTTATTACAATGAACTGTCGCCATATCAATGGAAAGACAAACATATCATTGATTATATGGTGTACCTTAAAACCGTTCATAAGGTTTCATACAGCAAATGCAAGATGGTAGCTCAAAGTGTTGCTTTCTTTTTTCGCCATGTGCTTCGACGGCCTTATGACCTACCATCAAAACTTTATCCAAAAAGAGAATATAAACTCCCGTCTTACTTGGCAAAAGAAGAGATGCAAAAGCTTATTTCAGGGTGTAATACTTTAAAGCGAAAGGCTATTATAGAACTGTTTTATTCATCCGGACTACGTCTGGAAGAGCTGCGACTTTTAAGGCTTACCGATATTGACAGTAAAAATAACCGGATTTTTGTCCGCAACGGTAAAGGACGTAAAGACCGTTATACCTTACTATCAAAAAATGCTTTAGCAACTCTCAGGAAATACTATCTGAACGAAAAACCAAAACCTCAAAAATATGTCTTTGAAGGTAAAAAGCCGGGAATTCCAATGTCTGGCAGTGCTATTCAAACAAGCGTCAGAGAAGCGTATAAATATGCAGGATTATCTCACAAGACCCATAAAACACATGCCCTTCGACATAGCTTCGCTACTCATTTGCTCGATTTGGGTGTTGATATCCACACTATAAAAGAACTATTAGGTCATTGTGATATAAAGTCAACTATGGTTTACCTGCACCTGCAAACATCTAAACGTAACATGCTCATTAGTCCTTTAGATGAGCTATTTAAAGATGATGACCAAATCTCCAATATTCCTAAAAATACATCTCTTTTATAGATATGTCAAAAACTTTGAAGGATGTTCTTAATAACTATGATCTGCTAAGCCATCCAAATCCATATACCGGCAAAATCCTTTCAAGGATAAGCATATGCCGGAGTTCGCAAATGGGTTATCATTATTATAAATGCGATAACCCGGAGTGTTGTCATGTTCACTATCAGTATCATGGTTGCGGCAACCGTCATTGCCCGCAGTGCAACTGGCTAAAGCAGCAACAGTGGAAAGAAGCCCGGATAAATGAGCTTCTGCCTGTTAAATACTTTCATGTTGTCTTTACGCTTCCACATGAGCTTAACTCAATAATAGCAGGCAACAGGGTTGTGATGTTTAACCTTTTATTTAAAAGTGCTTCAAATACTCTTTTAACTCTATGTAAAGACCCAAAATGGCTTGGTGCTACGCCTTCAATATCTATAGTACTTCATACATGGGGGCAGCAGTTATCGTTTCATACGCATGTGCATTGCATTGTAAGCGGCGGTGGTGTTGATAAAGATTTGAATTGGGTTGATTTGAAAAAGAAGACACATAAAGGATACCTGCTGCCGTATGAAGTCATAGAGCCTTTCTTTAAGAAATGTTTTTTCCGAAATCTTAACCGGATGATTAATTCCAATCAGGTTAAAATTGACAACAAAACAAATTGGAAACATTTGAAAAATAAACTTTATGATAAACAATGGATTGTATATGCTAAACCTCCTATGGGAAGCGTACAGCAAGTTATTGAATATCTGGCACAATACTGTAATAAAGTTGCTATAAGCAATCACAGGATACTGGAAGTAAATACTAATGAGGTTTTGTTCCAATATAAAGATCGTAACAAAAACGGTAAAAAAAGACAAATAAGGCTATCAACCGGTGAATTTGTCAGGCGATTTGAGCAGCATATATTACCACATAGATTTGTTAAAATAAGGCATTACGGAATATTAGCAAACAATAACCGTAAAACAAGGATCAATAAAATCCTTGAAAAAATGAAACTGCCTAAACACGCCCCAACAGTAAAAATACCATACCATGTACGGCTGATGGAGCTTTATGGATTTGATGTTAATAAATGTCCTAAGTGTAATGAAGGAAAATTAATTTTAATTGATGAGGTATACCCATCTTGCAGGGGAAGCCCGGCTATTAACCGTTTTAAAAGCAAAAAAGATTTATCGGATTAATAATAAACATTTTGTTTAAAATAACAAAGCAAAACCTTATTGCCCTAACGCCAGGAAAATTAATAAAAATAAACCATGTTATATCATAAAACCAGAAAAACAAACAAAAAAATGAGCCTTAAAACCGGTTTTACAATTATAGAAATTAATGCTAAGTTTAAATCCGCTATAAAAACTCCAAAAAAACGCCTACTTTATACCATAAGGAAACATAAATAAAGCCGACGGTGGTTGTGCTGAACAGGTGATAGACCAAAAAGCCTGAAAACCGGTACAGGTTTATCAGCGCTTTTTTTTATGGCTTTTTGGCTATCACTCTATGTG
>PWJZ01000088.1 GCA_003559855.1 Bacteroidales bacterium | reverse complement strand
GAGAGCCTTTTATTAACATTATTTTCATAACCGGCGTAACAGCCTTATTTTTCGTTTGTTAGGATTTGTTAAAATGTTGAAAAATAAAGCATTTTAGGCGGTTTGGAGTAGCAAAAACCGGGTAAAATTTAGTATATTTGTAAAATTGTGGAAATTGATATAAATAATTATGAGTGAATTACTTAAGGATTCGGGGTTGAAGTCTGCTAATTATGATGCCGCTAGTATCCAGGTATTGGAAGGATTGGATGCGGTTAGGAAAAGGCCCGCCATGTATATCGGCGATATCAGCTCAAAAGGATTACATCACCTGGTCAACGAGGTGCTCGATAATTCCATTGATGAAGCTATGGCGGAATATTGTGATAAAATTGACCTTATTATCAATGAAGACAGTTCGATTACCATTATCGATAATGGCAGGGGAATACCGGTCGATTACCATGAAAAAGAAAAGAAAAGTGCTTTGGAAGTCGTAATGACTTTACTTCATTCAGGTGGTAAATTTGATAAAGGCAGCTATAAAGTGTCGGGTGGTTTGCACGGGGTAGGCGTTTCTTGTGTTAATGCCCTTTCAAAGCATATGAAAGTTACTGTTTACCGCGATAACAAAATATATACGCAGGAATATGAAAGAGGCCAGGCCTTGTTTGATGTGAAAGAGGTTGGCGAAACCGACTTAACGGGTACGAAAGTGACTTTCCTGCCGGATGATGCTATTTTGTCTGTTACCGATTTCAATTACGAAACACTTTCTGCCCGCCTGAGAGAGCTTGCCTTTCTCAACAAAGGTATCAGGCTTTCCATCACCGACAAACGTCAAAAAGATGACGATGGAGAATTCTTTCATCAATCATTTTACTCAAAGCAAGGGCTTAAGGAATTTGTCAAATATCTTGATGATACCCGTGATAATATTATTGATGAGCCAATATATATTGAAAACAAAAAAACTGAGGTGCCTGTAGAGGTGGCAATGCAGTACAATTCATCCTTTACCGAGAATATGCAGACTTATGTGAACAACATCAACACTCATGAAGGGGGTACGCATTTGTCGGGTTTCAGGAGGGCATTGACACGTACACTTAAGTCATATGCCGAAAGATCGGGTATGTTATCAAAGCTTAAATTTGAAATAAACGGAGATGATTTTCGGGAAGGCCTTACTGCGGTATTGTCAATCAAGGTTCCTGAGCCTCAATTTGAGGGTCAGACCAAGACTAAGCTTGGCAATTCTGAAATTACGGGCATTGTTGATCAGGTAGTGAGTGAAATGTTGTCTTATTATCTGGAAGAGCATCCCAAGGAAGCCAGGATCATTATCAATAAGGTCATTCTTGCAGCCACGGCTCGTCATGCTGCCCGTAAAGCAAAGGAGCTTGTACAAAGAAAGGGCGTTCTTAACAGTACCGGGCTTCCCGGCAAATTAGCCGACTGCTCGGAAAAAGACCCCGAAAAGAGCGAAATATTCCTCGTTGAGGGTGATTCGGCCGGGGGTACGGCCAAACAAGGACGCGACAGGAACTTTCAGGCTATCCTTCCGCTCAGGGGTAAAATACTTAACGTGGAAAAGGCAATGCCACAGAAAATATTTGATAACGAAGAGATAAAAACAATATTCACGGCATTGGGAGTATCAGTCGGTACCGAAGAGGATTCCAAGGCACTGAACCTTGAAAGGCTCAGATATAATAAAATAATCATCATGACTGATGCCGATGTTGACGGAAGCCATATAGCTACATTGATACTTACTTTTTTCTTCAGGTATATGAGAGAATTGATAGAACTGGGCTATATATTTATAGCCACTCCACCCTTATATCTTATCAAAAAAGGTAAGGAGGAATTTTATTGCTGGAGCGAGGAAGAAAGAAAGGAAGTAGTTCAAAAATTAACGGTAGATGGAAAAGAAACAGGGTTGCACATTCAACGCTATAAAGGTTTGGGTGAAATGAACGATGTGCAACTGTGGGATACAACCATGAATCCTGAAAAGCGTAAGCTTCGCCAGGTCGACATAGAAAATGCAGCAGAAGCAAACCGTACTTTTTCAATGCTTATGGGCGATGAAGTGCCGCCGAGAAGGGCATTTATCGAAAAAAATGCCAGGTATGCCAATATTGACGCCTGATGATCAATCTGTCGAAAAGTCTGCCAGAAAAAAAATATGTGATAAACCGATCCGGAAATTTGTAAGGCCCGGTTGTTGAAGTGTTGGATATCGAATTGAATTATTGTGAAAAGGGATCAATGTTTTTTGTTTTCCAGGTATTATTTGATCTTTTTGTCAAAACCTTCCTGAAGGCTCAATGTTATGGGATTTATCGCAGGGTAACTGTACTTATCCACCTTGTTAACAGGTAATACCTTACGGGATGTGCCTGATATAAAAGCTCCATCCATTGTCATTATGCTGTTCTTGTGAACTTTTTTTTCACTTATGGATATGTTTAAATCTTTACACAGATTGATTACATGTTTTCTGGTTATACCCGGCAAAATACATTCTACAGGTGGAGTTATCACCCTGTTGTTTTTTATGAAAAACACATTTGAACGGCTGCCTTCGGTTATAAAACCATCTTTGTCGACCAACAGGGCTTCATAAACATTTTGTTCTATTTTGTTTTGTTCGGCACCTGAGCGCAGTGCGCAATCCATGAGCTTAACGTTTGGATTGTCGCGCGTGCCGTTAAATAACGACACCGGCACACCAACCATATATTGCTCTTTGGTGGGATATTCATGAGGTGTTATGTAAATCACAAATAAAAATTCTCCTGTATTGTTACCGGGCAGAAAAACCATCTTAATATTGCCGGTTCTCAGGTTATTTTCCTTAATAACCATTTGAACCTGCATTAATATCTCTTCCTTTTGATAGGGTATGTCAATGTTGCTTAATCGTAAGGTATGTTCAAAACGGTCAAGATGGTCTTCAATAAAAAGCGGTATTCCGTTAACGGTTCTGAACGTCTCATAAAGATAATGCGGTTTCCTCAAAAAGGAATCGTCAAACTCAATGTTGTGTTTCAGTTTGCCATTCAATACATGGAAAATTCCGGTTATTTCGGACATAAAGTAATATTTGGAATTAAATTATGTGCTTAAAGAACAAATACCGTGTTATGGGTTGCCAACTCATACCTGAAGGGTTTTCCCCTGAGAAGGAAAAATGCAGAGTTCAAATTGGCAGAAATATTTTTGCCGGCAAATCTAATGTTTTTTTTGTTACCGTTATTTGATTTTTGCCAGGTCGATTAAAAATGCGTATTCCATTGCCACTTCCCTTAGTCTTTCGAATCTGCCTGAGGCACCTCCATGACCGGCTTTCATGTTGGTGTAGAGCAGTATTATGTTGTCGGAAGTGTTGTGGTTTCTTAGTTTAGCCACCCATTTAGTTGGCTCCCAGTATTGTACCTGCGAGTCGTGCAGTCCTGATGTAACAAGAATGTTGGGATAATCTTGTGCGGTGACATTATCGTAGGGTGAATATGAAAGCATATATTTATAGTACTCCGGTTTATTGGGGTTTCCCCATTCGTCATACTCGGCAGTGGTCAATGGTATGGATTCGTCGAGCATAGTAGTGACAACATCAACGAACGGAACGCCGGCTATTATTCCTTTAAACAGGCCGGGGCGTATGTTCACTACGGCTCCGACAAGCAACCCTCCTGCGCTTAAGCCTTTGGCAAATAATTTTTCGGTGTTGGTATATTTTTTCTCTATGAGAAATTCGGCACAGTCAATAAAGTCATAGAAGGTATTTTTCTTATTTAGCAACTTACCGTCTTCATACCATTGGCGACCCAGGTCCTGGCCGCCTCTGACATGTGCGTAGGCTACCACAAAACCGCGGTCCAGAAGGCTTATGTAATTGCTGTTGAAGCGCGGGTTCAGGCTTGCTCCATAAGAACCGTATCCATAGAGCTTTAGAGGGTTGTTGCCGTCTTTTTTAAGTCCTTTCCTGTAGACCAGGGTAACGGGTACTTTTGTGCCGTCGCGTGCCCCGGCATAATAACGGCGGGTTTCATAATTGCCGGGATCAAAATCGCCCAGCACTTCCTGCCGTTTTACCAACTCCTGTTCGCCCGTATACATATTATAGTCATAAACACTATGAGGTGTCGTCATAGATGTGTATGTGTAACGCAAAACATCGGTGTCCATGTTTGGGTTGTTCCCGATTTGTGCCGAATAAGCCTCTTCCTTAAAATCAATATAATGCTCCCGTCCGGTTGATTTGTCAATAATTCTGATATTCCTCAACCCCTTATATCTTTCCTGTATAACCAAATGGCTATCGAAAACTTCAATATTTTCAAGCAGCACATCTTTGCGGTGCGCTATTACATCTTTCCAGTTGTCTTTTGAGGTTTGTTTGGCAGAGGTTTTCATTAGCCTGAAATTAAAGGCATCCCAGTTGGTGAGCACCAAAAACTCACCGTTGTCATGCCAGATACTGTAACGCAGGTCTCTTTCCCTCGGATGAAATACCCTGAACCTGCCCTGCGGGTTGTCGGCCTCAAGGATATGAACCTCGTTTGACAGCGTGCTGTTGGAGGATATTAACAGGTATTTGTCATCTTTGGTTTTGGATATTGATACATGATAAAAGGTTTCGTCTTCCTCGTAGTAAACTTCAACGGGCTTTGCCTTTGTTTCGGTATTGTATTTATATATGCTTTCATACCTGAGTGTTTTGGGATGAATGGAGGTGTAAAACAGTGTTTTATTGTCATTTGCCCAAACCACCCTTCCGCCGCAATATTTTATATCCGTGTCTTTAACTTTTCCGGTATTCATATTTTTTATTTTCACCTGGTATTGTCGGCGACCGAGTGTATCGACAGTAAATGCAACTAGATTATTGTCGGTGCTTACGTCGAAAGCGGCAATATTATAAAAGTTGTATACGGCAGCCATTTCCGGAACATTCAGTATTATTTCCTCTTCCGCATCGAGGCTTCCTTTCCTGCGGCAGTAAATCGGATATTCACCCCCTTTTTCATAGCGATAATAATAATAGTAGCCGTTCTTGTAATAAGGAGCTGATTCGTCATCCTGCTTGATGCGTCCCTTAAGCTCTTCAAAAAGCTTTTCCTGCAAATTGCCGGTGTGTCCCAGCATCTTATCAAGGTATTCATTCTCCGCTTCAAGGTAAGATATCACTTCGGGATTGTCGCGCTGGTTCATATAGTAATAGTGATCAATTCGTGTATCACCATGCATTATCAAATGCTTTTCCTTCATCTTTGCCTTTGGTGGCTCAATATGGGTCTTTTCTGATCCCGGAGTACAGTTTTGAAATAAGATTAAAGATGCTGCCATAGATGTTAAAATTATTTTTTTTTGCATTACTGTTATTTTTTATCAGAATTATTAATAATGGGTCAATTCTTTCTTTGAGGTACTATTATCATTTTGTTTGTTATTGTCCGATTAAAATTTTTGAATTTCAATATTTAACCTGCTTTACAAATATTTTTCGACTCTTTATAGTGGATTCAAAATTAAATAAAAACATTCAATTTTTAAATCATAAATCGCTAACTTATCGTGCCGACTAAAGGGAGACAATGACCGAAGGGAATAACATTGCGATCTCGCCGAAGGCAATCCTTTTTCACCCCGCCTGCCCCGCCTGCCCCGTAGCGAAGCGTACCGGGGTAGCGAAGCGTATTGAGGTTCTTAAATCAAAATCTTAGTGGCTATTTCTAATTTTTAATTTCTTTATTCAGCATCACAAAAAATGGATTAACCGAATTATGGTTTTATTGTTTATTCTTGAGAATTATAAAGGAACCTGTATGGCAGTTGTGCATCCCGCCCGGCATAATCCACGCCAATACGTTTTGTTGCTATGACATCATAATCCCTGATATTAACACCTTGGTATTCCAGCCATATTTTGTTTCCTGTAAGAGATGTTTTATCGTGAGATGTGTTAATTCCAAGGGCTTTTGTAACTTTGCCCGGTCCGTTAAGTGAGTTATCAGATATCTTGTTATAACCGGTACGCTGCTTGATTTTATCTATTCCATGTGTGGGTATGATGCTCCTTACAAGTATGGCGTGAGGAACATTTTCTTTATTTGTGATAATGTTGAATAATGCGTGGATCCCATAACAGAGGTAAACATATGCTATGCCGCCTTCCATAAATATTGTGCGGGTGCGTTTTGTCAGCCTGTTGTTATAAGCATGAGAAGCTTTATCATTAATGCCTGCGTAGGCTTCCGTTTCGTTTATAATGCCACCGGTTATCACTTTACAGCCAAGCTTGGTGAAAAGGTGCTTGCCGATCAGTTTGCGGGCCAGCAATACTACATCGTCTTGTATATAAAATTCTTTCGGCAGTTGCATATTTATAAAACCATTCGTTTGGCTGACGGAAAATCTATTGACTGAACAATAGTCATAGCCTGCAGTTTGGTTAAATCAGCTTTTTACTTTTTTTTTAAATATTTTGCCCTGATCCTGGTTTTCAAACTTCGCCGGTATTTTTCCGGTTATGTCAATTGCAAGGTATATGATTTTGGCAACTTCGCCATACATGTTTTTTACGGCGGTTAGGGTTCCTTGCAGCCATTTTTTCTCTCCCGACGGATTGATAAACTGAAGCAGGCACTCATAAGGCTTGCCTTTAAGCACGTTTTTCCAGGCATTTTTAAGATCATTCCGTCTGTTTTCTTCCAGGAGGCTTAGGATAGTTTTATCTTTTAAATCTTTTAATTTAAGCTCAAGGGTGTTCAGGAGCTTTTGGTTTGCATCTATAAAAAAGCCTTTTGTGTTTAGGTTTGCTTTGAGGTTTGAAATGGTTATGGCATCCATTTGTGCATGACAGTCAAGGTTTTTCAGCTTTTGATCAGTTATGTCAAAACCGAGGAACAATATTTTTTCGATGCTTTCATCAGGTTTTCTCACGCATGTAAAGGCAGATATAAGCCAGATCTCATCTCCTTGTTTGGTTACATGTTTAATATCACCTTCAAAGTGTTTTCCTCCTTTTGAAACTTCATCCCATATTTTGGAGAACAGGCCTGTATCTTTTTTGTTTATGAAATCTGATATATGGTTACTTTCCACTTCTTTGATGGAGCTGTATCCGAGTTTGACCAGGAATCGGTTGTTTGCGTACAATAGTTTACCACTCTTATCATACTCTGCTCGGACCAGGGTATTATTCACGGCATTACTGAAGTTTGCCAGCATTTCTCCTTGTCTTGCGGCTTCTTCTTTGGCAATATTAAGCTCTTCGAGGTTTTTACGCATTTCGTCTTCCTGTGTTCTGAGTTTTTTTTCTTTTTCCTGCGATTCTTCCAGAAGCCTTGCCGTATGAAGGGTTACCTTTATACCTGAAACCACTGAAGCGATGGTTTCGGCTAATTTTTCAACAAATTCTATCTGGTATTTTTCGAATTTATTCAAAGAGGCAAGTTCAATGACACCGTATATTTCTTCGTTGACCTTCAGTGGTATGATAAGCAAGGCGGTTGGTTTTGTTTCACCGAGACCACTGGTAATGGTAACGTGTTGTTCGGGTATGTCGGTCAGGTATATGGTCTCCTGTTCGAGGGCGCATGCTCCGATAAGCCCTTCTTTCCATTCAATGCGTTTTTCAAGGAATTTTTTACGGTTGTAAGCATAACATGCTGCCAGCTCAAAATGCTTATCTTCAGGATTATCATCATTCAGAAGGAAGACGCCGCCCTGTTTTGCGTCAAGATAATCTGTAAGGTTTGATATGATACTGTAAGAAAGATCCTGCAGGTTATCACTGTTTTGTCTTACAATATCCCCGAATCTCGCAAACCCTTCGTTTACCCACGAACGTTGATGATCTTCTTTTTTACGGATCTTTTCTTCTTCCTTGCTTTTTTTAAGGTAATCGCGCAGACTTATCAGCGACTGCCCTATTTCGTCCCCCTCCTGGTTTTTCGTATCAAATTCATACTGTGCATCTATATCGCCAAAGGATAGCTTTTCGGTAAAAGAAAGGATTTTACCGGTTTTTTTTATTTCCTCTTCGGCAGCCGTTTCCAATTCACGGGTTTTGGCGGCAAAACGAGTGCCTAAATGATAACCTATGGCCGAAATAAAAAAAGGAAAAATATTTATTATCCATAAAAGAAGATTTTCACCATGTGCCAGTGCAAGATTTCTGAATGTGAAGCTCATGTCTTTAGACAAAAGCTCAATGACCATTGCTGCTATTGGGAATATCAACCCCAGCAAAAATCCGGTGAAAGCGAATTGTGTTATAATACTCCTGTTGCTGCGATAATCCATAACTTTGAGATGGTTTGGGAAATAATCGTTTGATCGCTAAAATAATACTTTTCCCGGTAAAAATATAAATTTGTATAATCCATTTTTACCGTTGATTTTTAAGAACGTTTTAAAATATAAAATAGCCCGGTTAAAATTGGCTATTTGACTTTTAAATTGAGCAATACCTTATTTTCAATTAATGCTTCCAGTTTGTCATTGATATTTATTTTGCCAACACCCTCCGGGGTTCCTGTAAAAACCAGGTCACCGATTTTTAGTGTAAAAAATTTCGAAATATATGATATAATATGATCAAAACTGAATATCATCTTAGATGTATTTGCATTCTGAACGGTTTTACCGTTTTGTTTGAGTGAAAAATTGATTTTGTTAATGTTTTTAAACTGATATGTTTCGATGAAATTACTAACTGCTGCCGAGCCGTCAAACGATTTGGATATTTCCCACGGTAAGCCTTCCACCTTGCATTTAGACTGTATGTCGCGGGCAGTAAAGTCAATTCCTATGCCAATTTTATCGTAGTAAGTATGGGCATATTTTTCTGCAATATGTTTTCCAAGTTTGCAGATCCTGAGTACTATCTCAACTTCATAATCGATCTTACGCGAAAATTCCGGGTGGAAAAAAACGTTTTTTTTACGTATTAGTGCGGTTTCGGGCTTCATGAAAACCACTGGCTCCTTTGGCACTTTGCTTCCAAGCTCTTCGGCATGTGCCTTGTAATTTCTTGCTATACAAAAGATCTTCATAATCAGGCTTTTTAATTAAAGGTGTTAATAACCGGCTGTTGAAATATATTCTTATAATATCTTAAACTTTTCCATTATTCTTATAAAATCTTTTTCCTGTACAGGCTTAGTCAAATATTCATCCATACCCTGATCCATGTATTTTTCCCTGTCACCTTCAAATGCATTTGCGCTTAAACCTACTATAGGCGGCAAAACTGAATATTTTTCCTTCAGCATTTTCGTAGCTGTAATGCCATCCATGACCGGCATTTCGATATCCATTAATATAAGATCGTATTTGCCCGGTTTAAAAAGCTTTAAAGCTTCCTTGCCGTTGCCGGCAGTTTCAACGTGATGACCCATTGAACTTAAAATAAGCGTGACAACTTTCCGGGTAACCTTTTTGTCTTCTGCAAACAGAATATTTAAAGTCTTGTTAAGTCTTATATTTTCAAATTTTTTCTTCTTAATGGATAATTTATTGTCAGAAACAAATTTTCTGGCTTTAAAAGTAAACCAAAACTTGCTTCCTTTACTTAATTTACTTTCAAATCCGATATTTCCTCCAAGCAAGGTTGTAAGTTCTTTGCAAATGGCAAGCCCCAGACCCGTGCCTTCAATGTTATGGCCGCATATCTTCTCTGATTTGGAGAAGGGTTCAAACAAATGCTTTTTTTCTTTGTCGCTGATCCCCTTACCCGTATCTTCCACTTCAATTTTTATTAATAAATGACTATTTGTCTTTACCGGTTTACCAAACATTTTACCGCTGTTTATCAGATTTGCCTTGATTAAAATCTTCCCTTTTTCGGTAAATTTTACCGCATTAGATACCAGATTGTTGAGTACCTGGTTGACGCGTTGACGGTCGCTTATTATTAAATCAGGTATTTGTCTGCTTACTGAGGTTTTAAACCTGATGCCTTTTTTTTTCGTTAATGGCGAAAATAGATTATGGGTATCAGAAATAAGTTTTTTAAGTGAAAACTTGTTTTTTTTCAACCTCACCCGACCTGCTTCAATTTTTGAATAGTCCAGTATCAGGTCCATTATTTCCCTGAGGTTTTCACCCGATTGTACCAGGGTATTCAAATAGCTTTTTTGCTGGGAGCTAAGGTTGGTTTTTCCCAATATTTCGGCTATTCCCAGCACACCCAGTAAAGGCGTACGGATTTCATGACTGATATTGGTCAGAAAGTTTTGTTTGAACTCAACTGATCTGTGAGCTATTGCTATTTCCTGTTCCAATGTACGGACCCTGTTAAGCTCTGTTATATCTTGCATGAAACCAATTGTTCGCGGTTGATTGTCTATATTCAAGGATATGCTTTTAGACTGAACATCTTTGATCGAGCCAAATTTGGTAAATATTTGAAATTCGGATATATGAGGTGTTTTTTCATTTTTTAAACGGTCATTACAGTGTTTACCTGTGAGCAACTGCCCTTTTTTTGTCAACAGTTCATCAATATAAAACGATTCAGACAATAGTTCTTCCTTTTCGTACTGTGTGATCTCGCAAAACCGGTCGTTAACAAATTCAAAACGTTTATCGTTGAGGATATATATTCCGTCAAAGGCATAATTCAGTAGGTTAAGGTATCTTTTTTTGTAATCGGTGAGAGTTTCCTGTGCTTTTTTTATTTCAATGTATAAGGTTAACTGGTTTGCAATTACTTCAAGTATCTCAATGCTTTTCACATCGTAAGCCAGTGGATTGTCATAACTTTGAACAATCAATATACCTATAATCTTTTCGTTTGTTTGCAAGGGCACTCCAAGCCAACATTCAGCGGGAGCATCATCATGATCAATATTGCCGGACTCAGCCAAATCAAGGCTCTCTTTTTTATTTATTAGCAGAGGTGCTTTTCTTTTCATTACATGGCTTATCAATGATTGTTTCATATACCTGGTGCCATGTGGTGTGATCTTTTTATCATTATTGAAAAGGTTGCCTAACTCTCCTGTTTTCTCATCATACAAAGCTATTTCAAAATTGCCGGCGTCAATTATGGTGTTAAGCTCTTTTTTGGCAGTTTCGTAAAGTTCTTTCAAACTATCTGTTTTAACAATAGCTTTGGCTAAGTTGTGTTCTATGTTTTTTATCTTTTCTACCTGCCTCAGCTCCTTTAGATCTTTTTCATATTGTACTTTAAGTTCTCGGATCTGCTTTTTAAGCCGTTCATTATTTTGTGCCGGATTCTTTTTCGACTTAAACCTATCGTCCATAAAAATGTCTTTTCAATAAACAGTTTTATAATATAACTTTGGCAATGTTTGTTTTATGTGTAAAATAAAAATATGTTAATTATTTTATTAACCCTGCATAAATAATGAGATGTATTTGCTGCAGGGTGATTTAACTTGAAAAACAAACTTCAAAAATATAGGTCAATGCTCAAATACTTCATTGTATGCAAATTTAACCTTCTTTGAAAATAAAACCACTGTCGTCGGCGGCAGCCTTTAATTTTATTTTTTTTATCACGTTTTTTGTTGATAGAGGAAAGTCGGCTTTCATCATCCAGTCGTAATACTGCGGTTCTTTTTTAAACACTTCCATAACGCTTTTCCCTTTATATTTTCCGAAGTTGAACACTTCGACACCTTTTCTGTTGATCCCGATGTGGCCTGCCAGATCAACATTTTTATGATTGTATGAAAATTTATATAGGGCATCGACATCATTTTTCACCGGTTTTGACAATTTCCCTTCATGGTCAACATATTCGGCATCCTTGTATTTTTCAATTTGCGATAGCAGTATTTCATATGTTGCTTTGGTATCGGCTTTTGCATCATGTGCGTCGTGCAGTTCCCTGCCGCAGTAAAAACGGTATGCGGCTTTTAAGGTGCGCGGCTCCATTTTGTGAAAGATGTTTTGTACATCAATGAGCTTACGTTTGGTAATGTCAAAATCTATACCGCATCTCAAGAATTCTTCGATAAGCATGGGTACATCAAATTTATTTGAATTGTAGCCTGCAATGTCACAATCACCCAAAAAATTTTGGAGACTCTGTGAAATATCGGCAAACCCCGGCTTATCAACAACATCTTCGTTTCTAATGCCATGAATAGCCGTTACTTCAGGAGGGATTTTTATTCCCGGGTTTACTATTTTGTGGTATTCCACCGTACTGTTATCAGGATTGACTTTTAATACATAAATTTCTATAATACGGTCTTTTACAACATTTACACCGGTGGTTTCAAGGTCTAAAAAAGCCAGCGGATGTTTAAGTTTCAGCATAATTCAGTTTTGTCTTTTTTGTTTGTGTTCATGCAAATATAATGATTTGTTGATAGTATCAAGTGAAAAAATTTCCTTAATAATCTTATATTTGCCGGTAGCGGTTTAAAGAGCGGTTTTATGGACCCTGATATATTTGGAATTGCTTTTAACGATTATTTATCGGGCAATAAAGGTGAATTCATACAAATTGATTGTAATGTTGCGGACACCTCTTATTTGCCGGTAGCATACTTTTTCCGCAACTTTGAAATGATGCCTGAGGGTGAGCAGAAGATAATGGAAGCATGCAAGGGTTCGGTGCTGGATGTCGGTGCCGGTGCCGGAAGCCATGCAATATACCTGCAAAAAAAACGATGTGATGTAATGGCCGTAGACTTTTCGAAAGGTGCAGTAAAGGCTATGAAAAAAAGAGGCGTGGAAAAGGCAGTGTGTATTGATTTTTTTGATATGAAGGAAAAGCGATTTGATAATATTCTTTTTCTTATGAACGGTGCAGGAATTGCAAGAACCGTCAAAGGACTCTACAAACTGCTGGACCATGCAAAAACACTCCTAAATACTAACGGCCTGGTGTTTATCGAATCAACAGATATAATTTATATGTTTGAAAAAAATGACGGTTCACTCAACATTGATCCGTGTGAAAAATACTACGGTGAAGTAACATATAAGCTTAAATATAAAGGATTTGACGGGAAGAAATTTAAATGGCTTTTTATTGACAGGGATAATTTGTCTTATATCGCAGGTAAAACCGGTTTTAATCCACAAATGTTCTATGATGCCGGAAAATATAATTTTATAATGAAACTGACACCTTTACAAGGTTGATAAAAGAACACATGACAAATATGAGATTATAAGTATCATGCTGAGCGAAAGGAATGAAAAATAGGGTTTGTTTTTTAAGACAGGTTGAGCATGAGGTCAGGGTTGGTTAAGGATTGTTTAAAAGGAGGCGATAGCTGCTATAGCGGGGTATATATTGAAAAAACAGATTGGTTAATTGCGGGCAAATATTGCGCCGGGCAAATCATTATGCAAATAATAATGGAAAGAAGGATACATGTTACGGGCGACGGCAGTAATACTCTTTTTGTGCCCGAACTCAACGAGTTTTACCACTCGGCAAAAGGTGCATATAGTGAATCTATGCATGTATTTATCGATTCAGGGTTCAAAAAAGTTGCTGAGCATGGAAATATAAATATTCTGGAAGTTGGATTCGGAACGGGATTGAATTGCCTGCTCACCCTTGTTGAAGCAGTTAATCAAAATATTAGCGTCTTTTACGACAGCCTGGAACCATTTCCGCTTGACTGGAGACTGGTAGAAAAACTTGGCTATATTCACATTGTAGATTTTCCGGGTGCTGAAAAATGTCTTGAAATACTTCATCAATCATCAGCAGGCACATGGATGAGCCTTAACAAGCTGTTTTCCTTCAGAAAAAATATCGTCAAAATTGAAGATGCACGGCTGCCTGCCTGCAAATATGACCTGATATATTACGATGCGTATGCTCCGAAAGCACAACCCGCAATGTGGACACCTGACAAATTCCTTAAGATATTCGATTCGATGAGGCTAAACGGAGTTTTTGTTACTTATTGTTCCAGGGGCCAGGTAAGAAGAGATTTGCAAAATACAGGCTTTGAAGTTGAAAGACTGCCCGGGCCACCGGGCAAAAAAGAAATGCTGAGAGCAATAAAAAGATAATAAAAACATTAGTGTTGAAAGAACAATAATCGAAGTTTTTGATGGTTATTAGGGTTAAGAATGAAACAAAAAGATCAGTTGTAAGATGAGTTTTGTAAACCCCTGGTTTTTGCTTGCGTTATCGGCAGCTGCAATACCGGTAATTATACACTTGTTCCATTTCAGGCGGTTTCGCAGGGTGCTGTTTTCAAACATCCGCTTTCTTGAAGAGCTCAGGGAAGAGAAACGAAGACAGTCGAAGCTAAAGCATTTGCTCGTGTTGTTATGCAGGCTTTTGGCTGTTATTTTTCTTGTATTGGCTTTTGCCCGTCCATATATAGCACATGAGGAAGCAGGAATAAGTCATGAAGGCAATGTTGTTAGCATTTATGTCGACAATTCCTTCAGCATGGAGGCTTTATCGGCAAGAGGCAGGCTGATTACCGAAGCAAAAAGGATTGCTGACGAAATAGTTCAGGCTTTCCCGGCTACAGATGATTTTCACTTACTTACAAATGATTTTGAAGGAAGACATCAGAGATTTGTCAGTCGCGAGGATTTTATCAGTCTTTTGCATGATGTTGATCTGTCACCAAGGGTTAGGAACCTTTCGCAGGTGTATGAGAGGCAGAAAGAGATGCTGAACAACTCGCCGGCTGAAAACAAAAGTTTGTTTATTATCAGTGATTTTCAAAAGAATATCAGCGATTTTGAAAATTTCGAAACAGATACCGCCACATCATCTTATTTCTTACCTGTCAGGGCACAGCGGGCTGACAATGTCTATATTGATTCACTGTGGTTTGAAAGCCCCGTAAAGCTTGCAGATCAGCCGATGACTATCAATGTCAGGATAATCAATGATGGCAATCAAACACTTGAAAACCAGCCTTTGAGGCTTTACATTGATGATGTTTTGCGCTCGGTTGCCAGCTTTGATATACAAGCGGGCGAAACGCTCGAAAAACAACTCTCCTATACTATCGACAGTACCGGAATTCAGCACGGCTGGGCAGAGATCGTTGATTACCCGGTGGTTTTCGATGACAAGAAATATTTCAGTTTCAAGGTTTTTGAAAACATTCCCGTTCTGATTATTAACCAAAGCGGTGAAAGCCGCTATCTGAAGGCACTCTTCGAAGACGATAAAACCTTCTCGTGCCGTAATATGTCATTGTTGAACATCGATTATTCCGCATTTCAAAATTCCGATATAATAATTTTGAACGGCTTAAATAACATATCTTCCGGCTTACGTACCGAGATTGCAAGGTTTGTTGGTGAAGGCGGAAGTCTGGTCATCTTTCCGGGAGAAGAGATTGATTTTGATTCATACAGGGATTTTCTGACAGCTCTTGAAGCTAATTATTACACATCGCTTGATACAAACAGATACCTTGTTTCTTCACTTAATGATATGCATGCATTGTTTTATGGCGTATTTGATAAAGTGCCTGAGGATGTTGAACTGCCGGTAGCTGAAAAGCATTACGAAATAAGCCGCAGGGTTGATGTCCGGGAAGATTATTTGCTGCAGTTGCAAAACGGCAATAATTTTTTCACATCTCAGCCGTCGGGCAGGGGAGAAGTATATTTGTCGGCTGTGCCGCTGGATGAAAGGTACAGCAATTTTCCGTTGCATCCCGTTTTTGTGCCAATAATGTATAATGCCGCTCTCTATAGTGTGCCGCAAACAAAACCATACCAGGTTATCGGACAAACTCTGCCCGTTCAGATCAGGCACAGGCAGAAAACTCAATATCCCGTCTATTATATAAGAGATGATAACGTGGAAATAATACCCGAAATACGGACGGTCAACAACAGAATAAATCTTTATGTCCATGATCAGATCGACCGGTCGGGCAACTACCTTCTTTACGGCGAAGAGAGCTTGATTGACGGAATATCCTTCAACTACGACCGCCGCGAATCAAAAATGGATGTATATAGCGCAGGTGAGCTTGAAAATAAAATAGAAGATCATCAGATGCAGAGAATAAATGCACTTGAGATTGGCGATACCACCTTCGAAAAAGCATTTGAACGCTATACCATGGGTAGAGAGCTTTGGCAATTGTGCCTGGTGCTGGTGCTGGTATTCTTCCTTGCCGAAATTCTGCTGCTCAGGTTTTGGAAGTAAAGAGTTGATGTTAAAACAGGTTATTGAAAACAGGCGGTTTTAGTAAAATAAGGTGATGGCATCCCTTAATTTTATAAATCAATTATTATCGGCCTATTCCGACTCATCCGCGTTCTGTTCAAAAAACAATTCCAAACAAATCCCAAAATAAATAACTTTGCAAACGTTATTTATTTTGATATAAATAAGGAAAGTCAAATGAGCGAAAAAGATCTTGATAATCAACACGAAGAGACCGGTGGCACAGACTCGCAGGCTGATCCGGAGAGTGCTCAAACAAGAGAGGATCAGGAGTCAAGGATTACCCGTTTGTCGGGTATGTATAAAGGCTGGTTTCTGGATTATGCTTCATACGTTATTTTGGAGCGTGCGGTTCCGGAGTTACGCGACGGCTTGAAGCCTGTCCAGCGAAGGATATTGCATTCCATGAAGGAGCTTGATGATGGCAGGTACAACAAGGTGGCAAACATTATAGGTCATACCATGAAATATCACCCGCATGGTGATACTTCGATAGGTGACGCACTGGTTCAGCTTGGACAGAAAGACCTGCTGGTAGATACCCAGGGCAACTGGGGCAACACTTATACAGGCGACAGCTCTGCCGCTCCAAGATATATCGAAGCACGTCCTTCGAAGTTTGCTCTTGAAGTTGTCTTCAACCATAAAACCACCGAATGGAAGAAATCTTATGACGGGCGAAACCGTGAACCTGTGGTCCTGCCAGTAAAATTTCCGCTGTTGCTGGCGCAAGGTGTTGAGGGTATAGCTGTCGGACTGGCATCAAAGATATTGCCGCACAATTTCAACGAGCTGCTTGACAGCTCCGTGAAATATCTTAAGGGAAAGAAACCCGGTTTGTTGCCTGACTTCCCTACCGGCGGAATGGCTGATTTTACCAAATATAATAACGGTCAGCGCGGCGGAAGAGTTAGAATCAGAGCTAAAATAAATATCATTGATAAAAAAACGCTCACCATTACAGAAATACCTTACGGAATAACTACCAATAGCTTGATCGACAGCATATTGAATGCAAATGACAAAGGGAAAATTAAGATAAAAAAAATAGAAGATAACACCGCCGAAAATGTTGAGATCGCAATAAGCCTTGCAACCGGCATTTCACCAGACCAGGCTATTGATGCGCTATATGCCTTTACGGATTGTGAGGTTAGTATTTCACCCAACTGTTGCGTCATAGCAGACGGAAAGCCACAATTTATGAGCGTTAATGATATACTGGAAATATCTGCTCAAAATACTGTCAGGCTGCTGAAAAAAGAGCTGGAAATAAAAAAGCATGAATTGCTCGAACAACTTATGTTTTCAAGCCTTGAAAAGATATTTATAGAAAAAAGAATTTACCGCAATATTGAAAAATGTGAAACATGGGAAAGCGTATTAAATACTATCAATGAAGGATTGAAGCCTTTTAAAGACGAGTTTTACAGGGAAATAACACAGGATGATATTATCAGGCTTACTGCGATAAAGATCAAACGTATTTCAAAATATGATTCCTTAAAAGCCGATGAGCTTATCAGGAATCTTGAAGCCGAGCTTGCAGATGTCAATAAAAAGCTTGATAACCTTATCGGTTATGCCATAGATTATTTCAAATATTTAAAAGATAAATACGGAAAGGGCAGGGAACGCAAAACCGAGATAAGATATTTTGACAATATAGAGGCTACACGGGTTGCTGCGGCAAATGAAAAGCTATATGTTAACCGGTCGGAGGGCTTTGCCGGAACGGGGTTGAAAAAAGACGAGTATGTTTGCGACTGCTCCGATATTGATGATATCATAGTTTTTCGCAAAGACGGCACTTTTATTGTCACTAAAGTGTCGGAAAAATCGTTTGTCGGCAAGGATGTTATATATATAGATGTATTTAAACGTGGTGATGACCGTACCATCTATAATATGATTTACCGGGATGGCAGGAACGGCAAAGCATATATAAAGCGTTTTCCCATAAAGGGTGTGACCCGCGACCGTGAATATGACCTGACAAAAGGTAACAATGGTTCGCAGGTTTTGTATCTTACCGCTAACCCCAATGGTGAAGCCGAAGTTGTTAAGGTTCATCTCAAACAAAAGCCTAAACTGAAAAAAACTCTTCTTGACGTTGATTTTAGCCAGTTGGCTGTTAAGAACCGCGGCGCTGTAGGCAACATAGTTACGCGCCACCAGGTGAAAAAGGTGGAGCTCAAAGATGAAGGTGTCCCCACACTGCCTTCAAGGCATATCTGGTTTGACAATACGGTATTGAGGCTTAATGCTGATAAAAGAGGGCAATATGTTGGCTCATTCAAAGGTGATGATAAGATACTCACTATATATTCTTCCGGTACGTACCGCTTAATGAACTACGACTTGTCAAGCCATTTCGAGGAAGAGCCGCTCATCATAAAAAAGTATCAACCCGGCAAAATCGTTACGGCAATATATTATGACGGCAGACTGAAAAATCATTATATAAAAAGGTTTGAAGTTGATGAAACTGATAAAATAGTATCGTTTATCGGCGAACACTCCGAAAACAGGCTCCTGAAAGTTTCTGTGCATCCTTCACCTGTTATCAAAATGGAAACGCTTACAAAAGCGAAAAAGAAAAAAAGTGAAGAAGACATAGTGATAGAGGATTTCATTAACGTCAAGGGCTTAAAGGCAAAAGGAAAGAGAATAACACAACATAAGTTGAAAAATGTGAAATGGATAACCGGTGAGCATCAACAGCCCGAATTTGCCGAAGAGCAAGAAGACAAAGCGGAGAACAACAAAACTGAAAATCCCGGGTCAGAGAAAATTATAAATGACGACCGGAAAACGGACACAGGGAAAAGTAAACAAATTAGCTTTGATTTCTAGTTTTAATGAACAGAAGGAATAGTTTGTTTGTTTTATAGTACACAGTACACAAAGTTTTTTACGTAGTTGCCCGGAGAAATAATTTTTCAACTATCCGGCAATATGTTTATATGGTATACTTAAAAACTCATTGAATCTTTGAGGTACTTAGTGTAATAATCTGCAACCAATTTGCGCGGGAACTAAAGTCAGTAAATAAAAACATTAATTATGGGAGATAAAAAAGTTGAAGATAACAATGTTTTAAAGGTCAGGGAAGACGTTCACTGGATAGGGGTTTTGGATTATGACATTGTCACTTTTGATGTTGTAATGGAAACCAAATACGGTACCACTTATAATTCCTATTTTATAGATGCTGAAAGGAAAGTGGTGATAGAAACCAGCAAGGAGAAATTTTGGGATGTTTATCTGAACAAGATCCGGCAGGTTACAGATCCTGAAGAAATAGACTATATTGTATTGAATCATACCGAGCCTGATCACAGTGGTAACCTTGATAATTTGCTTCGGGTGGCTTCGAAGGCAAAAGTTGTTGGCAGCCGTATTGCCATTAACTACTTAAAGGATTTTCTTGGCAGGGATTTTGACCATATCATTGTAAAAGATGGCGATACACTTGATCTGGGTAATAAAACCCTGCGGTTTATTTCGGCACCCAACCTGCATTGGCCTGATTCAATGTACACCTACCTTGAAGAAGACAGGCTTTTATTTACATGCGACTCTTTTGGTTGCCATTATTGCCATCATAAAATGTTCGACAGTGAGGTCGGTGATTTTGATGACGCTTTCAGATATTATTTTGATGTAATATTAAAGCCGTTCAGCAAATTCATGTTAAAAGCCATTGAAAAGGTCAGACCGTTGGAAATAGATGCTGTGCTTACAGGCCATGGACCGTTGTTAACCACAATGTGGAAAAAGTACGTTGACATGTCGGAGCGATATGCAAAGGAAGCCATATTGGTTCCTCAAAAAAATCGTGTTTTCATACCTTATGTTTCCGCCTATCACAATACCGGAAAGATGGCTGAAAAGATAGCCGGCGGAATCAGGTCAATGGGAGATTTTGAAGTTGAAGTTGCCGATATAGAAACCATGCTGCCGGGTGATCTTGATGAACGTGTGGCTAAAAGCAATGGGGTAATTGTCGGATGTCCTACAATAAATCAAAATCTTTTGCTGCCGGTATATAAACTGTTTGCCGTTATAAGCCCCATACGCGATAAAGGAAAGCTGGGAGGCTCGTTCGGCTCATATGGATGGAGCGGAGAAGCCAGGAAAATGATAAATACAAACCTGGAAAATCTGAAACTTCAGGTTGTTGATGAGGGTGTTTTTGCAAAATTTTCGCCCGATGAGGAAGAGCTGAAAAAAAGTTTTGATTACGGAAAAAAAATCGGGGAAAAAATCAGGGAGTTAACAGGTTGACATATAAGAATGAAGTGTAGCCCCTTGTTTCTGTGATTAAAGTGCCGACAGCTTATAACCTTCTTGAATAGCCCGGCACACAAAAGAAATAATATGTTTTTGTATGTATCGTTTGGAAAAAATAATGATATTTGAAAATAATATTTTATAAAGAGTTTGGTTTAGTAAATAATTGCTCATTTATTGCCCTGCAATAATAGTTTGTTATTTAATGAGATATTTGAATTTTATAGTGATAGGTATTTTTTTATTGGGCCTGGTTTCTTGCTTATCTTTGGTTCCTGTTCAGAATATGGCACGGGAGTTCAGTTACCACAAACAAAACAAAATAGTTGTTTTGATCCCCCCGTCAAAAGATGATATCTTCATGTCGTTTTATCCTTTAAACCCATACGATTACGATCTGAGTGATTCAGTTTACAATATGGAAGAGAGCCGGTTTTTGAAATATTTTGGTGATTCGCTGGTGATTGATCTGTTTATGCGAGGTTTGAAAGAAAGTCTTGATTATTATAATATCAGACTTCTAATACCTGATTCAAAGGATTTGATCTTGCAGCACAACGAAAAGGCTTATTTCTATTCTGTTGCACAGATGGAAATTCTGGAATATATCGATACGGTTGAAATAAAATCTGATTCTGTCTATATTAAGATACCAGGTGAAAAATATGCTTATGTTTATACCACATCTGAGCTGGCAAACATGAAATTTTCCGATACTGTTGAAAAGATAGATGAACTTGATACCCTGCCCAATGTCAGGGAATTCAGCCGTAGAAATGTTGTGGCAAACACATGGCTGGAATATACGGAGCTGGAAAATCCTGAAAGGCCCACGCAGGTGTTATTCAGCATGCAATATACCAGTGATTTGTTCGACGGTTATTTCATGATTGAGTATCCCAGAATAGAAGTTAAATTTGTTTCTCAGGAATATATGATCTACATTAATGACGTGATCGAACTGATATATTATTTAGGTTATAAAAATGGTGAATATATAGCAGATTATATTTTTAATCTATATCTTGAAGAGAGGCTTGGGGAAGAAAATTTAAAATACTATTACAGATATGATCCTGATATCAGCAGGGCCCGGAGAGTTGATGACGACAGGTTTATCATAATCGATCCCTGACAATCGGTATTACTTATCTGTACCGTGTAAAAGGTGTGGCATCCTGTGAGGCGAAATCCTTTCCAATGTATTTGTAATATCCTGCAATTGCTATCATTGCGGCATTATCGGTGCAGTATTCAAATGGAGGTATAAATATCTGCCAGCCCAGCTTTTTTTCTTCTTCATTCAAAGCTTTTCGCAGGCTTGAGTTTGCCGAAACACCACCTGCAATTGCGATCTGCTTTATACCGGTTTGCAAGGATGCTTTCTTCAGCTTATTCATTAATATTTCTACTATGGTATATTGTATTGATGCACAAAGATCATATTTGTTGTTCTTGATGAAGTTTTTGTCTTTTTTGAGCTCATCACGTATAAAATACAATATTGAAGTTTTCAGTCCGCTGAAGCTGTAGTCGAGATCAGGGATCTTCGGATGCGGGAACGGGAATTTTTCCGGATTGCCTTTTTGGGCATATTTGTCGATCAAAGGACCTCCCGGATAAGGCAAACCCATGATTTTTGCCGCTTTGTCAAAAGCTTCACCCGCAGCATCATCAATGGTTTGTCCGATGATCTCAAAATCATAATGGCTTTTTACCAGAACGATCTGTGTATGGCCTCCCGAAACGGTGAGGCATAAAAAAGGAAACCCGGGGAATTTAACTTTACCTTTTTCTTCAATAAAATGAACAAGAATATGTGCATGCATATGGTTTACTTCCAGAAGCGGAATTTGCAATGCCATTGCTAACGTTTTGGAAAACGATGCGCCTACCAGAAGCGACCCTAAAAGACCGGGACCAAAAGTAACGGCTATTGCATTTATATCTTTTTTTTGTACCTTTGCAGTATGGAAAGCCTGGTCGACAACAGGTATAATGTTTTGCTGATGGGCTCTCGAAGCCAGTTCGGGTACAACACCGCCATAATTTTTATGTACCTCCTGATTTGCAGTAACATTGGCAAGGATTTTGCGATTATTTAATATAGCAGCGGACGTGTCATCACAGGATGATTCAACTCCAAGAATTAATGTATCCATTACAAAACTTTATGCCCCACACAGGCGTTTAAGTATACGAATGAGCAAAGGTATCAAAAAATGAGAAAAAAAATATTGCTCACATTATTAATAGTTTTTATAGTGTTGCCCGTATTATTGTATACGGCACTAAGAAGCAGCTATGTCCAAAATTATCTGGTGCAGAAAGTTGCAAGCTATATGAGCAATGAGCTTGAAACGGAAGTTAAAGTGGGCGGAGTTAACGTTACTTTTTTTATGAATATAGTACTTGAAGAAGTATCGGTCAAAGACCGTTATGATGAGCATTTTATTTCTGTTGACCGGCTGGTTTTCAATACCGGTCGTATTTCATTCCGAAAACGATTTTTTAAGATAAATGAGCTGTTATTCAAGGATGCCAATTTCAGATTTGTAAAATATCAGGGCGATGACGTATATAACTTTCAGTTTTTGATAGATTATTTTACTCCTGAAACCAAAAAGGAACGCCGACCATGGGATATTAAATGTAAGTCGTTTGTATTCAGGAACAGTAATTTTTTATTGCGTGATTTTAACAGCGAGGATAATAAAGGGCAGTTTGATCCGGCTAATATCTTATTAAGCAATTTAAATCTTGATATATCTGATGTTTATCTTGAAAAGGATACCTTAACAGTTGCATTTAATCATATGTCTTTTGTCGAATCCGGCGGTTTTGAGCTAAACGATTTTTCCGGGGATGTCCGTTTGAGTGAAGCCGGAAGCGCAATTACCAATATGGTTCTGAAAACAAGTCATTCTAAGCTCTACATGGATGCCGTTGTTGATTATGATAATCCCGGCGATTTTAAAAACTTCGCCGATAATGTCAGATTTGATTTTGATATGCGACCCTCGTCATTCGGATTTTTTGATATAGGATTATTTGTGGAAGAATTTGCCGGAAAAGAAGAAAATGTTAAAATAAAAGGCAGTCTTAGCGGCAGATTATCAAATTTCAGAGGAAGGGATTTCACGCTTCTGTTTGGAAATGCAACGCTTTTAGACGGTAATTTCTTTGTTTCCGGCTTGCCCAACTATGACAATACTTTCCTTAACCTTTCAGTAAATGAATTTCGCACAAGAAGAAGTGATATAGACCGGTTTGTGCAAGTGGCCGATATCAAAACCCTTGATAAACAATTGTATAATTACCTGGTTAACCTGGGCAATGTGCGTTTTAACGGAAATCTTACAGGGTTTCTGTACGACTTTGTGGCTTTCGGTAATCTTTACACCGATATAGGTATAGTAAAAGCAGATATAGCTATTTATGATGATGATGCGGGAGAGATCGGATACCGGGGCTCCCTGGTAACACAAAGTTTTGATATGGGTAAGTTCCTGAATCAACAACCAACCCTGGGGAAAGTTATCTTTGATGTATTTGTTGAAGGTAAAGGAACAACGTTTGAAACTGCAATAATGCAACTGGAAGGAGCAATTGATACAATTACTATACGGGATTACAGCTACAGGAATATTGAGCTGGCAGGCAATCTCGTAAACAAAAGGTTTAACGGTAATTGTATGGTCACTGATCCGAATATAAATATAGATTTTGCAGGTATTGTTGACCTGCATGACTCTCCTTATCAGTTTGACTTTTATACCAGGATAGATAATGCTAATCTTACAAAGCTTGACCTTTTTCAACGCGACAGCCTCTTTAATTCAATATTGTCTACAAACCTGACCTTTAATCTGAAAGGAAACGAATTTGATGATATGATAGGTGAAATACATGTTGACAATACTAATTATACTGAAGTGTCAATTGAAAAGGAAGATCTGAAGAACGTATATCTGCTTGATAAAATTCTGATAACCAATTACCTTGATGAGGATCTCAGAAAGAACCTTGCCTTTGAATCTGATATAATAGATGTTAATATAAATGGTGATATCAGGTTTGAGGGTATTGCAAGCTCTGTTAACAGCTTTTTTGCTTCATTCATGCCATCATGGTATGCGGTTCAGCCTGATACGTTACATCAGGCTCACAGAATGGATTTTAAATACCTTGTTGATATAAAGGATGTATCTGCAATTACCGAACTATTCGTGCCGGGTTTGGATATAGCCGAGGGCGCAGAATTTGAAGGCTATTACAGCAATAACTCCAATGATTTTGTAATTCAGGGCAATATACCCCAAATAGTATTTAATACTAACATCTTTCACGATTTTGAAATTTCCGGAAACCGTGATGATGGGAGATATGTTTTGGAAGCCGGATGCAGCAGATTGATGCTTTCGGATACCGTGTGGCTGGATAATCTGAAATTTAAAAATTCGATAGCCAATGATACGTTAAACTCTCTGCTTGAATGGAAAAATATTGACAGCAAGATTAAAAATGAAGGTCTTATTGAAAGCATTGCAAAATTTTACGATCCTAATCGTTTCGATTTAAAGATCTTGCCTTCGAAGGTTTTCATAAGGGATTCACTTTGGCAGGTCAATCCCGATCATATTATCAGGGTTGATTCGGCTTACTTTAATATTGATAATTTCATGATCTATAAAAAAAATGAACATATTATAATCGATGGAATAGTATCAAAAGATCCTGAGGATGTGTTATTGTTAGGTTTAAAGGATTTTGACATTGCCAATTTTGACTGGTTTTTTGAAAAAAGTAATCTGAGTTTTGAAGGATTATTCAGTGGCGATATTACCTTATCCAACATTTATGGGACACCAAATGTAATTGCCGATGCCGAGATCGTTGATTTTGGTTTCAATAATGACCATTTGGGCAATTTATTGCTGACGACGAAGTATGATCATGAAGAGAGGGGGTTTGAGGTGTTGATGGAGGTGGTTTATTTTGGCAATATCGGCTATAATAAGCCGATAGTGGCTTCCGGATTTTATTATCCCGAACGCGAAGATGACAATTTCGATCTTGATATCAGGGCCGAGAACCTGAAAATGTCGATTTTCGGAAGATATCTTGAAGGTTTTGCACAAAACTTCCGTGGCATGGCTTCGGGGAATCTCAGATTGGAGGGACCGGCCAATTCTCCCGAATTATCAGGCCGGGTGAGGCTTGCACGTACCGGATTCAAAGTCGATTATTTAAATACAAGCTATACTTTTGCTCATTATTTGGAAATAGGAAAGGATTATTTTGCTTTCGAAGATATGGTTATAAATGATACACTCGGCAACAGGGCCAGGGCAACGGGTCGTGTTTATCATAACAACTTCAGGGATTTTGTTCTTGATATAGAAATATTACCCGAAAATACCGTATTGCTCAACACCGGCCCGGCTACCCGTGAAGCTTATTATGGTGCGGCTTTCGCAACCGGGAGGGCTCATATACACGGCCCTGTTGATAATATCGTTATGGATATAGCAGCCCGGACAAACAGGGGTACCCGGTTTTTCCTCCCGCTAACCCACAGAGGAGAACTGAAAGAATCGTCGTTTATAACTTTTGTTTCCAATAATGATACTTTGGAAATTGAAAATGCAACTGAACATATTACGAAAATATCGGGTCTTGCATTGAATTTCGATCTGGAAGTAACTCCTGATGCCGAAGTTCAGCTTATTTTCGATCCGCAGATGGGTGATATAATCCGGGGACGCGGATATGGAGATATCAGGCTGGAAATAACATCACAGGGTTCTTTTAATATGTATGGTGATTACAGGCTTGAGGAAGGTGAATACCTGTTTACTCTTCAAAATATGCTTAACAAGCGATTTCGTATTGAAAAAGGCGGTTCCATCCGTTGGGCAGGAGATCCCCTGGATGCCGAGATCGACCTGAAAGCCTATTACCGGACAAGAGCAGCTTTATATGATCTGATAGATCCATCAATGGAAATCGGCACTTCAGAGATGTATAGACGTAGAATACCTGTTGACGTAGTCCTTGAAATGAAAGGCGAACTGTTCAATCCTGACCTGGTTTTCGATATAAATCTGCCCCAGGCCGACGAAGCAACACGTGAAATGGTAAACGGTCTCGTTGCTACCGAACAGGAAATGAACAGACAGATATTTTCATTGCTAGTGCTTAGCAGGTTTACACCCACAAAACTTGATGATACCGCCATTGGTCATGGCGTTGGCATGACATCAACAGAAATGCTCTCAAACCAGATTAGCGACTGGCTTTCACAAATAAGCAGTGAATTCGATATTGGAGTTAACTACCGACCCGGCGATGAAATATCAAGCCAGGAAATGGAAGTGGCATTATCAACTCAACTTTTTGACGACAGGCTCATCATTGATGGACAGGTCGGAGTTGCAGGCGAACACCCGTCTTCAGAACAAAAAGCAAGTAATATTATTGGTGACGTTAATATAGAGTATAAAATTACTCCCGAAGGCAGGTTCAGAATTAAAGCATTTAACCGGTCGAATACAATCGATGTGTTCAATACCAACGCCCTGTATACACAAGGAATAGGCCTGTTCTACAGAAAAGAATTTGATAACTTCAATGAACTGTTCAATAGAAGAAGAAAAGAAACCGATGAGACTCCCGAATATGAAGAATGATAAGGGAAAAGTGAGAAACGTATACCCGTAAATAACAAAGTGGCATCAGTGAACAAAACTAATTTGCTAATTTGATAAGGATTAATATGGACGGTAGCTTAGACAGCAAAAACGATTTTTTTTCCATAAATATCAGGAAAATATTGTTTCTTGATGTGGAAACAGTACCAATGTGTAAAAGTTATCAAGAGCTGTCCGAAATTTTCAAGGCTTTGTGGGAGCAAAAAGTGAAAAGGATTAGTCAGCAGGAAGAAAAGAGTGCAGAAGAGCTTTTTTTTGAAAAAGCGGGAATTTTTGCCGAATTTGGTAAAATAGTCTGTGTCTCAGCAGGGTTTTTCAGTTCAACCCCTGAAAATGAAAGAACATTCAGAATAAAAGCTTTCAGCAGTGATGATGAAAAGCTTCTGCTGACGGAATTCAAATCTATGCTTGACGGTTATTTTAGCCGCAACTATAACTATTTATGCGGTCATAATGGTAAAGAATTTGACTTCCCTTACCTGTCAAGACGTATGCTTATTAATGGTATTGACTTGCCCGAAGTGCTTAATAATTTTGGTAAAAAACCCTGGGAAACAAGATTTTTGGATACTATGGAATTATGGAAATTCGGTGATTTTAAAAATTATACCTCACTTGATCTTCTCGCTGCTGTTTTTAATATTCCTACCCCCAAAGACGACATATCCGGCAAGGATGTAGCCGGGGTTTACTGGAAAGATAATGACCTCAAACGAATTGCCGATTATTGCAATAAAGATGTAATTACCACCGCCAGGCTATTCCTGAAATTCAGAGGTGAAAAGGATCTGCAGGACGAGGAAGTTGTGATTACAAACTAATTGGTGTCTGCTTTAAAAACGGTCAATGTTACTCAGACATGGGCATGTTGATCGGTCACACCGATTACCGAATACCGAATACCGATCGCCACTCGTTACCCGTCACCCGCCACCTTTATCACTAAATTTTTAAATTTGCATTAAAAAAAAGTATAAATCACCATGAACTGGTTCCTGTTCTGGATAATTGTTTATTTGATAGTAATAATATATTTCACTGTTAAGCATGTTAAAAGCCGTGATATTGAAGGTTATCTTATAAATAACAGGAATACATCAACACTGGTACTGGTTTTTACTACCCTGGCTACTTTTGTGGGTGGAGGTGTGTGTATGGGGCTTATTGCTATGGGATACACCTCCGGATTTGCAGCTATAGCAATTGGAATTGCTTATGTTATAGGATTTTTTATATTATATTTTTTTGCCGGCAAGATCAGAACCATTGGAAAGGAAAAAAATATATACTCGTTTGCCGAATTTTTGAACCGTTCTTATTTGAAAACTCACAAATTGTCACGGTTTCCGAGGTTGTTTTCAGGAATGGTGAGCGGCATTAATATTGTTATTTTCTTTTTTCTTACTGCCGCACAGTTTGTTGGTATGGCAACATTGTTGCATTATGCCTTCGATGTTGGTTATGTTTATGCTGCCGGAATTTCCTTTCTTGTTGTTATACTTTATACGGCCCTGGCAGGGCTTTCAGGTGTTATAATAACCGATTTTATTCAATTTGTGGTTATCATCTTCATGATAATTTTCATTTTCATTCCGGGTATATGGACAGATACTGACGCTCTTGCGTCATTACAAACCTTGCCCTCATCTTTTTTGAACGCTACACATGAAGGGTGGGCGTTCTTATTAGGATTACCGCTGTTATTAAGTCCGTCGGTTCTGACAAGGATGGATATATGGCAAAGAACACTGGCTGCACGAAGCGAAAAAACCGCAAAAAGAACCAGCCTGATAAGCGGATTAGCAATGCTTCCTTTTTATATTGTATTTCCCCTGGTAGGCATGGCTCTGAGAGTTACTTTTGGTGATGGTGCCGATCCCAACGCAGCAACACATATGTTTCTTGAAGCTAATACCACACAGGTGTTGCTCGGATTTGCGGTTATTGGACTACTGGCTGCACTGATGTCGTCAGCCGACAGCTTTCTTAACATAGTGGCAATTACCGCTGTAAGAGATTTTGGCAGCTGGAAAGACAGACCAGGGTCCAAAGAAAAACATTTTGTCAGAATCAGGACAGGAGTTGTGATTTTTGGAGCGCTCGCACTGGCAATGGCTCTGTATTTTGCCAATATCGTCGAACTCTTCATTGCCGGCATTACACTTAATATTTTGTTTACGCCCGTTTGCCTCCTTGCCCTTATAAAAAAAGATGTTTACAAATATAAATATGCTGCTTTTGCAAGCGTACTATGCGGAGCTATTGTGATTGCCGTCATATTTATATATGGCTTTGTAACCATGCAGGAAGGCGTTCTGAAGATTGCATTTATACCTGCTACCATTGTAGCTGCGATTATATTGCTGTTGGGTGTTTGGCGGGTTAATCGCCGGGGATAATTTGCCAATTTGCCAATTTGCCAATGTGCCAATGTGCCAATGTGTCAATGGGTTAATGTGTCATAAAATATTGAGGTAATTAGCAAATGTGATGAAAAACTACTGTGGCAAATAGATAATCTATATATTTGATAAATAATTGTTGTGCGTTTTTAATACCAATTAACAAATTGGCACATTAACATATTTCTATGAAAAAATACAACAAAGAAGAGATAATTAATTTCGACGGTAAAGATACTCTTGCCGCCTTTCGCGATAGGTTTTACATTCTGGAAGGTATAACGTACATGGATGGTAATTCCCTCGGGTTGCTTTCCAAAGATTCGGAGAGGTCTTTGATGCGAGTGCTGGATGAGTGGAAAACCTTGGGGATTAAAGGCTGGATGGAAGGAGAGCGGCCATGGTTCTGGTTTGCCGAAGATATGGGTGATATGGCATCGCCTATTGTTGGGGCTAAGCCCGGTGAAGTTGTTTTCAGCGGTACCACCACTGTAAATATACATTCATTGATCAGCAGCTTTTATAATCCTAAGGGTAAGAGAACAAAAATATTAGCCGACGAGCTGAACTTTCCTTCCGACATTTATGCTTTAAAAGGCCAGTTGAAATTAAGAGGTGTTTGTCCGCAAAAACATCTCATACTTGCAAAGGCCGGCAAAGACATGTTGCTTAATGAACAGGACATTATCGAACAAATGACTGACGAAGTTGATTTGGTGTTTTTGCCTTCTGTCATATACAGTACCGGACAGTTGCTTGACATGGAACTGCTTACTGCTGAGGCTCATAAACGCAATATTACCATAGGGTTTGATTGCAGTCATTCGGCCGGTGCAATACCGCACCGTTTTGATGTCTGGGGTGTTGACTTTGCACTTTGGTGCAGTTATAAGTATATGAATGGCGGGCCGGGCGCTTCAGCTTTTTATTATGTCAATAAAAAACACTTCGGCAAAGAGCCTTTGCTGGCAGGATGGTTTGGTTATCTGAAAGAAAAGCAGTTTGATATGCTCACAGAGTTCATTCCGGCACCAAATGCCGGCCGGTGGCAAATATCCTCTCCCGGTATTCTGGGTTCCTCTGCCATTGAAGGTGCATTGAAAATCATTCTTGAGGCCGGAATAAACAATATTCGTGAAAAGTCGCTTAAAATGACATCGTTACTTGCCGGCTTGCTTCAGGAGAAAGTCTTTTCCGGGTTTCCCGGCTTTAAGTTTGTTACACCGCTGAAAGAAGAAAGAAGAGGAGGGCACATAGCCATAGAACCCCCTGAAGCCGTAAGGATAAACGAAGCATTAAAAGCCAGGGGGATAATACCTGACCTGAGACCGCCGAACATCATCCGCCTTGCACCGGTTGCCCTCTACAACACGTTTGAAGAGGTCTGGAATGTGGTGGAAACGTTAAAAGAGATAATGGATACAAAGGAATATGAAAAATACAGCAAACAGCGTAAAGCTGTCTCATGAAATCCGGAAGTTTTACCCCCGGCCTTAAGGATCTTTAACCTCTGAATTAGAAAAATAATAGCAAATCAGGGTTTTATTTTTTTAGAAATTTAGCCTTGAATAAAAAAATATCTGAAATATTATCTCTTTACCAACAATCCTGTAAATAATTCTATTTTGTAATGACTTTCAATTAACCTTCAATCTCCCGGACCCGAATGTTCCCACAATGGCTTTTTTGTCCTTTAAAGGATTTAAAACCAATGCGCCTGCATTATTAAAAATACGATTTTTTATTTCTAAAAGCTTTAAAACCAAAAGAGTTATTAACCCGTTATTGTTACAAAAAAAAATGCAAAATAAATCCGTGACAATTCGTTTAATCAGCGTCATCCGTATTTTATTTTTTAGAAATTATTTCATCATAAGCCATGATTTTTAAATTTTTATCCATATTTTTATGTTTTAGAATAATTTTACAACTGATAAAATTTTAAAACCCTCTATAATGAAAAAGCTATCTTTTATAAGTTTATTATTATTTCTTTTATTTGTAACGTTTTCATTCTGTACCCTGGCACAGGAGGATAAAATTATGAAACTGCCCGAGCCGCGCATGTCGGGCGGCATACCATTGCTGGATGCTCTTAAGTTGCGTGAGAGTTCACGCAGTTATAGTTCAGCCGGGTTAAGCGAACAGCAACTCTCAGACCTGTTATGGGCCGGTTTTGGTATTTCGCGGCCGGAGAGAGGATTACGTACAGCCCCATCTGCCCGTAATTTTCAGGATATTGATATTTATGTGGTTATGGCTGACGGTTGGTATTTGTATGACCATAAAGGCCATGCATTGGTACGTAAGGGAACAAATGATATCAGAGAACAGACCGGAATGCAGGATTTTGTGAAAACGGCCCCTTTGAACCTGGTTTTTGTTTCTGATTTTACCAAAATGGGCGATCGCCTTGATGATGACACCAAAAGCTTTTATGCTTCAAACCATGCAGGATACATATCTCAAAACATATACCTGTTTTGTGCATCGGAAGGCCTCGCTACGGTTGTAAGAGGTGCAATAAACAGGGATAAAATCAGGGAAGCTTTAAAGCTGCAGGACCACCAGCATGTGATATTTGCGCAGACGGTAGGGCTGCCGGAAAAGTAAAGAGCAATATAATCGTATTGAGTTCTGAATTCAAGAAATATATGCAACTTTTTTAACAAAGTCGT
>PWJZ01000060.1 GCA_003559855.1 Bacteroidales bacterium | reverse complement strand
CGCCTCCTGGCATTGGCATATACTCAAAGTGGGTTATCCTGTTAAAATCGTTAAGGTCACAAACCATAAATTCACTTCCCCAGATATTACCATCGGTGCCATATCCCGTTCCATCCATTGCAACGCCTATTACCGGTTCTTTAAGGCCATTTTCAGCCATGCAGGATGCTATGTGAGCATGATGGTGCTGAACACGCAGCACAGGCAGGTCGTACTCGTCACTATAACGTGTTGACAGATAGTCGGGATGCATGTCGCTGACAATGAGGGACGGTTCAAACCTGAAAAGCTTTTTATACTTTTCTACTGTTTCAGTAAAAAACTCGTAAGTCTCAATGTTTTTCAGGTCGCCTATGTGCTGGCTCAGTATAGCCTGGTTGTCTTTGCCAATGCAGAAGCAATTTGCCAGTTCAGCACCTGTGGCAAGGATGCCATCAACATCAAAATACAGCTTAACCGGTACAGGGGCATAACCACGCGAACGGCGGAATATACGCTCTTTATCGTTCATTATCGTCACTACCGAATCATCTGTGCGGTTATGAATATCGCGATTATAGGTTAGTACCCCGTCGCAGATCTTACCCAAAACGTCAACCGCTTTTTGGTTGTCGGTGATAATGGGTTCATCGGAAATGTTGCCGCTGGTGAGAACGATTACTTTAAGTTTTGATTTTTCAAACAAAAGGTAATGCATCGGCATATATGGCAGCATAGCTCCGACGGTATGAAAACCTACATTTACCGAACCGGCGAGTTTGATTTTTTCTTTAAACAACACTATAGGTCTTTTTAACGACAAAAGAGACTTTTCTTCTTCATCGCTCACATAAGTATACTGCTTTATCGTTTCAATATCATTAAACATAACCGCAAAAGGTTTTCCTTCGCGGCTTTTGAGTTTTCTAAGGCGGGCCACTGTATCCTCGCAAAAGGCGTCGCATGCAATAAAGAAGCCGCCAAGGCCCTTTATAGCAACAATTTTTTTGTTTTTCAGCAGCTGTAATGTTTTATCAAGTATTTTCTTCTGGTCTTTTATCACTTCGCCGTTAAGGAAAAGGCTGTACTCCGGCCCGCAAACACTACAGGCAACAGGCTGTGCGTGAAACCTGCGGTCGAGAATGTCAGTGTATTCACTACGGCAATCATCGCACATTATAAATTCTTTCATTGTTGTCTTTTCCCTGTCGTAGGGCAAATCCCTGATAATAGTAAATCGAGGCCCGCAGTTGGTACAATTGATGAAAGGGTAATCTATACGGTTGTGCTGTGTCTTCATGTCTGCCAGGCAATCATCACATACTGCAATGTCGGGGCTGACATCAGTGATAGTTTGAGAAACGGAGCTGCTTTTTACAATATCAAAACCTGAAAAATTAATATTGTCAATCTCTTTGAATTTTATTGATTCAATATGCGAGGCCGGGGGAGCTGTTTTTTGAATAAGGTTTAAAAAATCAGAAAGCTCTGTTGAGTTGCATTTAAGCTTTATTACTACGCCATCATTTCGGTTTTCGACACTACCGTTAAGCTTTTGCCCGAAAGCTACCCTGTAAACAAATGGCCTGAAACCGACCCCCTGTACAAGCCCTTCAATTTTTATACGGTAGGTCTTTTTTTTAACGTCTGTGTTTGATGGCATTTTTAGTTTAAGCTGTATTTTTAAAAAAGCAAAATTAATAATTTATTTAGCTTGATATATTTCAACCGCTCAGATATTCTGACTTTAAAAAAATGTTGTTAATTTTGTAACAATAAAAAACGGTATTTGTTTAATCAATGGTAATAACAAATTAAAACATAGCAAAATAACAACATAACAATATGAACACGGTTTTATATCTGATGATTGGTGGTGCTGTGGGCACTCTGTCACGTTATTTTTTAGCTTTGACAGTAAACAAATATTTCCCTGTAATATTTCCTTTGGGAACTTTGGTTGTTAACTCATTAGGTTGTTTTATGATTGGTGTTTTTTGGGGTTTGGGCGGACATACAGCTTTCTCAATTAATATGAGGGCTTTTCTTTTTGTTGGCATTATGGGTGGTTTTACAACAATGTCTACTTTTAGTATTGAAACAATGAATTTGTTTCATTATAATGAATTTAAACTTGGGATTTTAAACATATTTGCTACCAATATAATATGTTTATTATTGACAGCAGCCGGGTTTTTTATTTCAAAGGCCTGTATTGGTTTTTTTAAATAACAAACAAATGATTAATTAGTGATGCCGTATATAAACATATAAAATTAGTATTCAAGATTGAGCAGTGTTTAATAAAATGAGTTAATTTTATGGCTAATAATAAGAAATATGATTTGCCCGGCAAGACAGTAGAGCGGCTCAGTAAGTACAGGAGAGTGCTTTTTGACAGGTTAGGAGAGGGAAAGGCCAATATTTACAGCCACGAGCTTGCTGAGATGATGAACCTGACTTCCGTGCAAGTCAGACGTGATCTGATGCTGATAGGCTATTCGGGAAGCCAGAGTACCGGTTATGCTATT
>PWJZ01000073.1 GCA_003559855.1 Bacteroidales bacterium | reverse complement strand
TGCAATGTTTCCTAAAAAAATACATGCTGTCACTAATTATGGCTTTGTTATTAAAATTATAACTTTCTTATTATCATATACTTTAAACAAATCATTATTAATAGCAACTTGAGTTAATTAATATTGGCGTTTTTAGTCCTTTAACCCGATGGAACCCTCATGCTTTATTGTTCCCTTCGGTCACGGGATCGCTATCGCTAAGTTCATATGTTTTTATGAACGTTTGGTTAATGAGGGTTTCATAAGGCAAAAGTAAGGAAATAATGATAAAGTGCCAATGTGCCGATATGCCAATTGGTTGATGGGTTGATTGGTTTAGTTGTTGAGTCGTTTGGTTGTTGAGAGGGGGATTAGTAGCCCGGGGAAAGTCAGCTACTTTAGACTGCCGAATTTTTTGGGTTTTTTTATCTATTAAAAAATAATTCACCCAATTTTTCATAAATTAGCATTCAATAAAAAATTTACCACTCATGATTCAACAAAAGGAATTTTCGCTGCCTCCTTTCCGCAGGGGTTTTCATCTTGTAACCGACATTATTTTGGAAAGTGTGGGTGAATTGCCCGGGGAAGGTATTATGAATGTATTTATACATCACACTTCTGCGGGTTTAACAATTAATGAGAATGCCGATCCTTCGGTACGCAGGGATCTTGATGGCTTTTTCGACCATATTGCACCGGAAGGGTTGCCGTTTATAACTCATACCCTTGAAGGAACCGATGATATGCCGGCACATGTTAAAAGCTCCGTTGCAGGCGTGAGCCTGACAATACCGATAAGCAAAGGAAAACTTAAACTAGGCACATGGCAGGGTATCTATCTTTGTGAGTTTCGAAATAACGGCGGAAGCAGAAAAATAACCGTTACGCTTTTTTACTGATTATAATGGTATTACTTGCATTTTTTTTAATTTTACGGCGGTTTTTTCTGTAAACGCTGTTTTTATAAATAACTTATAAATTGCCCGGCCAGGGTAAAATCTCCGGGTTTATTCGACAGAAATGTGAATGGCGATGTTTATTGATAGTAATAATGTTTATGATCCTAAATAGTTGGTTATGTCTTACCTGCGTTTTTATATATTGCTTTTTGTCCTGATATTGTGGATGGTAATTCCTCTAACAGGCTTCAATGATCAGCAAATTGACAACATACGCTTCAGAATGGAAAAACGCAGCCTTTATAAAGGCAGAGTAACCGTAACTGTTGCCGATATATATTTTCAGTCAAAAAACGGAAGGATAATAAAAAATTATATTAAACCCGAAGGCAAAGTCGCCATTACCGGCAAAAAAGGTGAAATGGCTCTGTATGACAAGAAAAACAACCGTGTTGTATTTGATCAAAATCCGGATTATAATACTGAAGACAACATTTTGTTTTTCATTTTATCCGAAAAAATTTCTACAGAAGGCATCAATGAGATGGGCTTTCAACTTGAAAGCAAATTGTCTGATGAAAACCGGTCGGTAACCAAATGGATACCGCCACCTTTCATGAATCACCTGTTCAAATATGTCAAAATAACCAGTAAAGATAATAAGCCCGTTCTTGCTTCATATTATGATAAGGAAGAGAGGCTTTTAGTAAAAACCTACTTTACCGATTACGAATCTTTCCCTGAATTAACCCTGCCGCTTACCTTAACCGAGTTTATGTATGTTAATGAGAACGACTCGATAATCAACCGGGTTAATTTCAGCGAGGTTAAAATAAACGAACCATCGAAGAATGATTTCTTTGATTTTGAGATACCGGATGATGCGAAGATCGTGAAATAACTTATTAATTTGTTTAAAATGAATTGCTATTGCCCGTCAGTAATTTTATTTATGTAAAAAAATCAGGGTTTATGAAGATAAATTATACTATACTTCTCGTTTTTTGGGTAATTATTGTTTTCATACAAAACCCAACAGAAGATTTATCGGGGTGCAATAACAGTTATGCTGAGCTTTATTCGTTTTCCGGTAATGGAGATACTCGGGTATTTTTGCCGGGCAGCAGAATTGATGCTTTGGGTTCGGGAAAGGCTATGATTACATATGGTAGTGTTTTTCCGGGCGTTAGTGATGTTTGTGTGACAGGTAGGAATGAATTTGCCGGTGGTTCGGGAACTTCCGGTGATCCCTGGCTGATAGCGACACCCGGTCATCTTAACAATGTTCGCAACTATCTGGGGGAAGAGCATAAGGATAAGCATTTTGAACAGATCAATACTGTCAGTCTTGATGTTTATCCGTGGAATGAAGGTTACGGGTGGTTGCCTATAGGCAGCCAGGCTAACCAGTTTATGGGTAATTATAATGGCGGCGGATATACTATTGAGGGCTTGTATATTAACCGCCCGGCCACCAATAATGTCGGATTATTGGCGTATATTGGCGATAAGGGTGTGGTGCACAACATCGAGTTGGCTGATGCAGACGTGAGCGGGGGAGCTTATGTTGTGGGAACACTGGCAGGGTTTAATCGTGGCGAAGTATCCGATGCTTACGCCACGGGTTATGTAAGTGGAGGTTACAGGATAGGAGGGCTGGTCGGTGAAAATAATCCCGGCACGGTAAAAAAATCCCGTGCTGCAGTTGAAGTTAATGCAAATGATGGCAGGATAGGTGGTCTTGTGGGGTTTAATGTTCAGGGTACGGTATATAATTCATACGCTACAGGTGATGTTACAGGGGGTTGGTATGTCGGCGGGCTAGTTGGCAGAAACTTAAACGGTACGGTATATAAATCTTATGCTACCGGCGCCGTGAATGGAAGTAATTGCGCCGGAGGGCTTATAGGAGATAGTGAAGGTGGAATGGTATTTAATACTTATGCTACGGGGGATGTAAATAGTGGTTTTGCTGTCGGCGGACTTATAGGCTATGTTTGGCAAACCGCTGTGCAAAATTCGTATTCCACCGGTGGTGTAAGTGGAGGCATGGAAGTTGGCGGTCTTGTGGGATATAACTTTGGAGGCGTTGTATCAAACAGCTTTTGGAACACTGAAACATCCGGTCAGACAACAAGTAGTGGCGGCATTGGTAAAACTACCGAAGAGATGATATTGCAGGGAACATTCACAGGATGGGATTTCGAAACCATCTGGAGTATTTTGGAGGCAGAAACTTATCCCTATCTGCAGTGGCAGGGGGAACCCGGAAGCCATAATTACCCTTATGGAAAATATAAGATCACCCTTTTTGCTGATCCTGAAGAAGGAGGAGTTGTTTATGGCGCAGGTTTATATGATGCCGGTGAAGTGGTGGAAATTATTGCCGAACCCGGTGAAGGCTGGCAGTTCATTGAATGGACGGGCGATATCCAGCATGTTGACAACCCCGGGCAAGCCACTGCCACCGTGACCATGCCTGCCGAAGACATTACACTGACAGCTAACTTTGAGGCTTTGCCCCCGGAACTTTACACGCTCACACTTAAGGCAGAACCCGGCGAAGGCGGCACTGTTCACGGCGAAGGTGAATATACGGAAGGCGAAGAAGTGGACATTATTGCCGAAGCCTCTGAAGGCTGGCAGTTCATAGAATGGACAGGCGATATCCAGCATGTTGACGACCCCGGTCAGGCTACTGCTACCGTTACCATGCCCGCTGAGAATATTACCCTTACAGCCAACTTCGAGACTGTGCCCCCGGATGTTTATATGCTCACACTTAATGCAGAACCTGAAGAAGGCGGCACTGTTTACGGTGAAGGGGAATACACGGAAGGCGAGGAAGTGGACATTGCTGCCGAAGCCGCTGAAGGCTGGCAGTTCATTGAATGGACGGGCGACACCCAGTATGTTGACAACCCCGGGCAAGCCACTGCCACTGTGACCATGCCTGCCGAAGACATTACACTGACAGCTAACTTTGAGGCTTTGCTTCCGGATGTTTACACGCTCACACTTGATGCAGAACCTGAAGAAGGCGGCACTGTGTACGGCGAAGGTGAATACACGGAAGGCGAGGAAGTGGACATTGCTGCCGAAGCCGCTGAAGGCTGGCAGTTCATTGAATGGACGGGCGACATCCAGTATGTTGACGACCCCGGGCAGGCTACTGCCACCGTTACCATGCCTGCCGAAGATATTACACTGACAGCTAACTTTGAGGCTTTGCCTCCGGATGTTTACACGCTCACACTTAAGGCAGAACCCGGCGAAGGCGGCACTGTTTACGGCGAAGGTGAATATACGGAAGGCGAAAAAATTACCGTTACGGCAACTGCCAATAAAAACTTTAAATTCATTAACTGGACAGATACTGAGGGCAATGAATTAAGCACCGGTAAAAACTTTGTTTACACCATGCCGGCTCAGCATATTACGCTTACCGCAAACTTCAAGGATGTTGTTTACGTGAAAGACATAGTTGATGCCGGCTTAAAAGTATTCCCTAACCCTGCACTTGGTAAATTTAACGTCGTATCAAGCGCAACTATAAAACAGATCCGTCTGATAGACATCAGCGGGCAAGTGGTAAAAGATATTGTCGTGGATGCGCCGCATACAGAGATCAACGTGTACAACCTGCGCACAGGCGTCTATTTTATGCAGATACAAACCCTAAACAGTGTGTTAACCGAACGGGTGCAGATTGTGCGTTAAGCGTAGAAAGCACCGAAAACACCCAAAGCTCCGGGGTTCTTATAACAAAACAAATTATCAGTCCGGCAAGACCGGTTATTTGATTTTTTTGTACTTTAGCAGTGTCTAATGTGTTGTATTAACCCTGTGAACATTAAAAACCCTTACTTGTTATTAAAAAAGTAATAAAGACACAGCCTTTTTTTATTGCCTGATGGATATATGTTTTACAAACTGATTAATTTGATCCGATATGCTGAGAACTTTTACACTTTTTGTTTTTTCAGTTTTTTTAACTGTTTTTACTTGGGGCATGGATCTACGCGAGCTTCCGGTAAATCCTGTAACAATACCCGAATATGATACTGTTGCCGGTGTGATCATGTATTGGAATCCATATAGTGATCCGCAATACGACAATATTGTAGTGCAGGTTATTGATGGTATACAAACACAGGCTGTGGTCTATTTATTGACAAACAGTACCGGTCATAAAAACGAAATGATAGATGAACTTACCAGTCATGGTGTGCCGTTGGAAAACATTGAGTTTATTGAAGTTAAGGGGCACCGTAGATGGATAAGGGATCATGGTCCTTTCAGCATTTATGACGGTGGGGAATTGGCTTTCATCGGATTTAATGATTATGCCGGTTGGCATGGCGACAAAGACCTTGTTTTTAGGCTGGCAGAATACTGGGATATGAACTATTATGATTTTTCGCATATAATCTTCGACGGGGGAAATTACCTGGTTGACAACCATGGTCAGCTTTTTGCCACCGAGCGGCTCTATACGAATAACCCCTACGTTCCTCAGGAGGAGATTGACAGCATTTTATATCACTATATGAATATAAAAGAGATACATACTTTCAGTGCTCTTACGAATGACTACTGGGGGCATATCGATATGCAGATAAAATTGCTTAACGATACCACATTTGTCATAAGCTCGGTTGAGGAAACTCATCAAAATTACCTGCCCCTGGAAGAGAATTATCAAAAGCTGCTATCTCTTGAGCACCCGGAAGGCAAAGAATATCAGGTGCACAAAATACAAAGCCCGCCGTCGCAAACCACATGGAAAACATATATCAACAGCCTTATAGTAAATGATGTGGTGTTGGTGCCGGTATATGACCATGAGCTGGATGTTCAGGCTATTGAAACCTATGAAGCACTTCTTCCCGGTAAAACAGTAATAGGTATTGACTGTAATCATATGATAGGGTGGGGTGGAGCCATTCATTGCATAACAAATCAAATACCTCCCTTCCTAATGGATGTTGATTTCTTTACCGTTACCTTTGACGTTAAAGATGAAGAAGGTTCCCCGGTCAATAATGCCGTTGTTACACTAGCCGGTAATGAAAACCCGCCGGGTGATTATGTGTTTGAAGATATCATTGCAGGCACCTATGATTACAAGGTGGAAAAAGCAGGTTATGTAACCGTTGAAGAAGAAGTTACCGTAGAGGAGGATGTTACGGTTGATGTTACAATGTTTGTGGAAACATATACGGTTACATTTGATGTTTACCTTTGCGGTGAGCCTGTGACAGACGCTGTCGTTACTTTCGATGGCGTGGAAAATCCTCCGGGTGACTATGTCTTTGAAGGTATAGAACAAGGGATGTATGATTATAAGGTGGTTATTCCAGGTTTTACGCCTGTCGAAGGCCAGGTATATGTGGATGATGATATAACCGTGCTGATCGAAGGCCCTCCATGCTTTACTGTTACCTTTGATGTTAACGATGAAGAAGGTAATGAAATAACCGGTGCTGTTGTTACATTTGACGGTAATGAAAACCCCGCGGGCAATTATGTGTTTGAGAATATTGCAGAGGGAATATATGAGTACAAAGTAGAAAAAGAGTGGTATCACACCGTTGAAGATGGGATTAACGTTGACGACGATATTACCGTTGAAGTTGCAATGCACCCGCAAACTTTTGTAGTTGATTTTATAATTGAAGACAATGAAGGAATCAGCCTTGAAAATGCCATAGTTACTTTGGGTGATATTACCAATGATGAAGGAGATTACATATTTGAGAACATTAAAGCCGGAACGTATGATTACAAGGTGGAAAAAGAGTGGCATCATACAGCTGAAGGTCAGGTTATTGTTGAAGACAATGTTAAGGTAGACGTTACGCTGTTTGCCGTAACTTTCACCGTCGAATTTAATGTTTCAGACACCAAAGGAAATAGTATTGAAGATGCCACGATTACTTTGGGTGATATAATAAACAATGAGGGTGATTATTTATTTGAAGGTATAACAGCCGGTACTTACAATTACAAGGTTGAAAAAGAAGGTTACAATACAGTTAAAGGTTCTATTCCCGTGTTTTATGATATTTCAGTGAAGATAACAATGTCGGAAGACAAAACCCACGTTGTTTTACCTGACGGTGTTGCATTGAAAATATTCCCAAACCCTGCACGCGATAAATTTTACATTGAATCAAGCGAAACTATCAAACAGGTCCGTCTGATAAATACCGGCGGACAGGTGATAAAAGATATTATCGTAAATGAACCTCAGGCTGTGATCAACGCTAATAACCTGCGTATGGGCATCTACTTTATGCAGATACACACTGCAAACAGCGTGATAACCGAACGGGTAATGGTTGTGCGTTAAACGCTGAATTTCAAAAAATTATGATTTCTTATTGGGAATAAGCAATTTAACTTTTTTGCAATCGAAAAAAGTGATTTTATGTGTTGCAAATATTAAATATTTTTTTATATTTGTAACTATATCCGTGCAAGATCCTTAATATTAAAAAAAGATAATTTCAATTTTAATATCAAATCCAATACGATCGTAAACCCTGCAAATTAATTTAATTGCTTCACTAAATTCCGGTAACCATGAAAAAATTTATCCAAACAACCGCGTATGTTTTAGTTTTAAGCTTGATGTTCCCGGCTGTTTCTTTTTCTTCAGATACTGCTGGAAAAACCGGATCATCCGGAGGCTCTTCGTCTTTTATTAACACTGAATACAGGGATGGCGAATGGCTCAGGTGGGATGATGGAGTTAATTTTACCGGTGTTGGAATAAGTCAAGGATGGTGGACTTCTGCTATTCTTTTTGATACCGATGATCTTGCTTCCTATGATGGCTGGGTAGTTACGAAAATCCTGGTGTATCAATCTGATTATACGGGACAGGATCCTGTAACTAAGATATGGCAAGGACCTGATATTAACAACCTGACGGAGCATGCCAGCCAATCATTTGAAATGCAGTATATGTCATGGATAGAGGTTGAACTGGATAAGCCTTATATTATTGATGCAGATAAGGTACTTGTTTTTGGTGTTGAATGGGAGGACATTCCACAAGGTTCTTATGCTGCGGGTCTGGATGGACAATCCGATCATCCCGGAAAGGGTGATTTGGCGATATTGGGCACTTATCCTGGTGACTGGATTTATCTTAACGAAATTGGTATTTACGGCGACTGGAATAAAGCCATATATGTTGAACCAGCGGAAACTTACACCGTTACATTTGAGATAACAGATGCAAAAACAGGTGAAGACATTGATGATGGTGTTGTTACCCTGGATGACAAAACAAACGAACCCGGCGATTATATTTTTGATGGTATAAAACCCGGAACTTATGAATACATGGTGGAAGCGGAAGGATATCTAATCGTGGAAGGCGAAGTTGAAGTGGTGGATGCGGATGTGATCGTTGAAGTGGAGATGGAGCCCGAAGTCTATACCGTTACCTTCATGGTTGAAGATTCAAAAACCGAAGAGCCGATCGTCAATGCCACCGTTACATTCGATGGCGAAGAATACATGACAGACAATGACGGAATAGCAGTAATAGAAGATGTTTATCCCTCTGTTTATGATTACACGGTGGAAAAAGAGGGTTACATCACCGTTGAAGGAGAGGTTGAAGTGGAAGAAGACACTACTGTTGATATTGCGATGGTTCCTGAAACATACGTCCTTACTCTCATTGCAAATCCCGAAGAAGGCGGCGAAGTTGAAGGCGCCGGCGAATACAAATCCGGCACGGAAGTTACCCTGAATGCTATCCCTACAGAAAATTACAACTGCTTAAACTGGGTTTTCATGTTTTGGACTGATGAGGATGGCGAATGGGTGAGCGAAGAAGCAGAGTTTGTCTTCACCATGCCAGCAGAAGATGTCACTCTCACGGCAAACTTCGCATTGCCTTTTCCTCCGTTGAAAACCCTTACCCTTTATGCTGAACCAGCTGAAGGTGGCAATGTTGATGGTGCAGGTTGTTACCAGAAAGGCGAAGAGGTTACAATTACCGCCAAACCGGCTGAAAACTTTGAGTTTAACTACTGGAGCGGTGATACAGAGTATGTTGATGACGAAGAATCGGCAACGGCAACCGTAACAATGCCGGATTATGATATAACCCTTACTGCCGTACTCTCATATGTAGCCGTAAAAGAAACACCTGTTGTTGACATAAAAGTATTCCCCAACCCTGCGCACGATAAGTTTTACGTCAAATCAAGCGAAATGATCAAGCATATCCGGCTGATAGACATCAGCGGACAAGTGGTCAAAGATATAGCCGTGGATGCATTAAGCACTGATATTAACGTAAACAATTTCAGGGCAGGAGTGTATTTTATGCAGGTACACACAGGAGATAGCGTCATAACAAAGCGTGTACAGATTGCAAGGTAATGACATGATATAAAAAATCTCCTGAGTTCTACAAACTTTGGAACACTGTTGATAAATATAATTTCATTAAACAAGATTATTACGGGCAAACCTGAATAAATACACCGGCCATATATTCTGGCGGGATAAACTATGCTGCAATCGCTTGTTCACGGGTTGGAGGATTTCAGACAGCATCTGTGCCTGCCGAAGGTATAGGGGCATATTGCCCTATGCAGGTGTATTTAAGAATTTATCCGTAGAAGAAATACCTGTTGTTAACATAAAAGTTTTTCCCAACACTTCATAATGTAAATTTAATATCCTATCAATCGAAACTATCAAACGGTCCGTCTGATAAATACCGGCCGGAAAGGTTGTAAAAGATATTATTAGGAATACATCTCACACCAAAATTAACATATGCAACTTGTAAACAGGTATTTGTTTTATCTTGGCACATATTCCGAACAAAGTGATAACCACAAGGGTTTAGGTTGTGCTTTAAACAGTAAATTGTTGTAATACAGCAACTTATTGTTTTTTTAATATTTGAAATAAACTTCGGCATAAAAAGAAAGCATTTTATTAAAAATATGACTACTTTTGTTGATTAAAAAAGTTGTTTCAATACGGTCTATAATTTTGATCAAAATTTATAAGAAACATTTATTATCAAACAAATTTTATTTATTAATTAAATCCGCTAAGTTATGAAGCGAACTATTTATTTACTGGTTTTTTTAATGGCGGGGATATTTTTCACCGCCGCTGCCCAGTACAACTGGGTAGGTATTAACAGCTATGAGCAGGCTCCTGCAGATGTAAGGCTTGTTCAGAGCGACATAGAGCAAACACAGATTCAATTCTCGCTTGATGGGTACAAGGAAACACCTTTGGAAACCCCACGCGGAACCCAGATGGTGATAACCGTGGGGGAAGGTGTGCGAATAATGGAAAAAGGCAAACCTGACCTGGCAAAACTGGTTACAACCATTATAATTCCCGATATGGATGATATG
>PWJZ01000110.1 GCA_003559855.1 Bacteroidales bacterium | reverse complement strand
TCATAGGCAAATTCCAATAATTCAGCAGCGGCCTTGAGTTTGAATTCATAAACAAATCCTCTCACCTTGGTTTCTGCCGGTGTTCCGGCTTTGATGGCCTGAAGCCTGGATTTGGGTTTACTGATTGGTGAAAAATCCCATATTTGTGTGTCAAAAGGCAAATCTGTCAATATTTCTTCGGTTGCTCCACGGGCCTCCATGCCCACCACCACTTGCTGGTGTGCTGCGACATAGCGTTTCAGGAGGTTTTCTTTCAAAAAATTGCTGTAATCGGGTTCTTCAGGAGAAATATACCGGGGAAATAATTTGCCGTTTCTCATTTCAGGACGGCTTACTACAATGGGTGAAAGGCAACGGAAGTGAGCAGTATCACCAAAACAGGGTTGAGCCATTTGCTCTACGCTGCTTACCCGGAAATGCGCCTTCATGTGCCGGTCAGCTATGACCAGTTCCTGCTTATGAAAAAGTCCGGCAATGAAATGAGAGGCGGCATCTTCCATACAAAAGGAAAGCTGCAAATGATGGGCTCCCGGAGGTACTGCCAGGCAGGGAGCAGGTTGATGGCTGAATTTCATCTCATTGAGTTGGAGATTGGAAAAAGTAAAAAGTTTAAATTTTCGGTTGCCATTGAATGCATAACCATGTTCATGCAGCCAGCGTGCAAATTCCGGCTCTGCACGATTAAACACTTTGTATATCCATGCCGATAAAGGATATTGGTAGTTGATTGGTATCAACTGTGGTGTTTCATTTTGTATGGTTAGCTTGAATCTCATTTTTACAATCCAACTTTCCGAAACAAGTTTTTATTTGATGCACAAACTTAACTAATTTTTGTGATAAAACCGCTTGCAAGTTATTACAGCTTTACGACAATTACTGTCGTTGTAAAAAATATTTTAAAAAAATCACTCCTTCATTATTTCGGCATTAAGGATTTTATTTTTCACATAGCCTTTAAGCTCTTTCGGGCTTATGATCGTCACTTCGTCAATCAGCCCCATAATAAATCGTCCTATACCTTCAAATGAATAAACATGTCCGTTATAATAGCCTATGTTTTTCCCGGTTTTAATATATGGTGCTGAATCGGGGAATTCTTCTATCATTAGACTTGATGCCCTGCGGCTGAGTTGTAGTTTCACTTTAACAGATTCATTGCCGCTCATGCCAAATATACCTATATTCAATTTCTTATGTTTTTCCTTGTGTTTGAATGGTTTTCCGGTAAGTTCCACACCGGTAATCCGTTCGGTTTTGAATTGTTTTATCTTGCCGCTGCTGACTTCTAATGCAGACAAGTAGCGGTAATAATCATAAAAACGTATGGGTTCAATCATTCTGTCTGAAACTTTGCTGCTGCTTACCGACTGGTAAGATTTAAGGACTACCTGTTGTTGATGTTTGATGGCGAAGCGGATGTTGCTGATGTTCTTTGAAACGGTGAGCCGGTAAAGTGTTTCGGACAGCTCATCAAGGTCTGTAAGTGCATAAAGCTTGTCGAGGAGCGTTTTTTGGATCGGCCCGGTAAGCTTTTGGCTGCTGAGCAGTGCTTCTTTGACTGCTGCTGCCTCTTCGAGCGTAAACACTATCATGTCTTCATGCTTGAACTGGCCGGGCTCAATCTTTTCTATCTTGTAACGGCCTCGATGTTTTATGATCTCAAAGCCCAGATCCTGCAGCAGCCTATAATATCTTTCAACGGTACGTACGCTGATATCAAAATCTTCCGCTATCTCGTCTTTGGTGCAGCCAAGCGGAGAACGCAGGCGCGATATCATCTGAAATACACGGTATATTTTCCGGTGTTCATCCATGACTATTGCTGATCCGTTAAATTGTTATTGAAAAACATGGTATAAATATATACAATATTTTTTTCTATACAAAAGAAAATTTAAAACAAGGGAAAGATCAGGCCATAAAGGCTTTGTATAGGACATTACAACATAAACGGTCTAGGCTATGTTTTAATCTGCTAACTCCTGAGCGACTTTAACTGCTCTTCGACAACCTTTATCTTTGATGCGGCATCGGATTGTTTTTTGCGCTCATGGTCAACAACTTCGGGGGGCGCATTTTTGGTGAATTTTTCATTCGAGAGCTTCTTTTCAACTGACTTAAGGAAGTTTTTCAAATATTCGAGGTCGCCTTCCAGGCTTTGTATTTCTTCACTCTTATCAATTTCCTGTGCCACGGGTATATAAAACTCGGTTGTTTTAACGATAAATGACAAGGCACCGGCCGGTGTATCCTGCGTATAATCTATAGAACTAAGGTTGCAGAGTTTTTTTACAACATCGTCGAAGGTCGTATCCGGAGATTCCCTGAAATTCTTTTTTATCAGCAGTTTCAGTTCTTGTTTATTAGGAATGTTTTTTCCCTGCCGCAGGTTACGGATATTCATCACAACATCTTTTGCTGTTTCAAACCGGGATAATATTTTTTCATCAAAGTTTTTTGATTTTGGCATATCAGCTATCATTATGCTTTCCGGGGCATCTTCCTGCCTGAGATGTTGATATATTTCTTCTGTTATAAACGGCATGAAAGGGTGTAACATACGAAGCAGAATATCAAAAAACCCAATGGTTGCATCATAGGTA
>PWJZ01000091.1 GCA_003559855.1 Bacteroidales bacterium | reverse complement strand
CTTACCTCTCGCAAAAGAGGATATCCGGGAAGCTGCAAAATGGTATAATACAAAAAGGGATGGGTTAGGTAAAAGGTTCACGGCTGACGTCCGGGAATCGGTAAGGCATATCAAACAAAACCCTGAAGCTTTCAGTATTCGCTATGATAAAGTACGTACCGCTGTTTTGACTGTATTCCCCTATATGATTCATTTCACTTTTGATGATGCAAATAAAACAGTTGTTGTTTCTGCCGTATTTCACTCAAGCCGTGACCCGGAGCTATGGAAAAAAAGATAAACCAATCAACCGCACTTCTGGCAATGAAGAATAAGCAGCCCTGAAAAACTCAGAACTGCTTCAACGTTTTCGGGAAGTGGAAACACTACCCGAAAGGGAAAAATCGGTACTAATGGAAATTATTGGTGCCTATATCAGGGACTTTAAAACTAAGCAGGCGTTTGCGAGGTGATATAAAGCACATCCTTTACACCATTGATGGGCTTATCAGGTCGGCAAAGTTGAAGAATATTGCGGCGTTGTGAAAAATAAAAACTTGAAATCTACAAATTGTTAATCTTTTAAAAAAACACTTTATACGATATAGCAGGTTATTCAAATAATTGATTAATAAAGGTTTTGATTTCTTCAGTAGTTTTGTAAAAAGACCCATTTTTAAAGATGGTTAATCTACCTACACAAATTATTTCGATTTTGCCATTTTTATATAATTCTATTCTTGCGCGTGTATCAACTGTTTTAGAGTAATTACTATCTATTGGCTCGATATTGTCAAAAAGTAATTTTATTTTTCGTATTGTGTCTTTATTTGATATTTCTTGAGATTTGATGTTGCTTTTAAAAAAATCTTCAAATTGTTCACAATTTACATTAATTGGTGTTAAAATTCCAAAATCTGTATATTGAACAAAGACTTTGTTAATTGTTATTTCTTCCATAATTGTTTTACTTTTTTGATTAAAATCTTCTGATAAACAAGAAATTAAAAAACAAATTGGTATGAATAAATAATTAATAACGATTGTTTTCATTTTCATATATGATTTCGGGTATAATAATTTCTGTTGAAGTAGGAGAAATAACAGGGTATAATGTTCCACCATGATTTTTTCTTGTAACTTCTCCTTCTTCTATTTCGCCAAGTTTTTTTGCAGTATCTTGTTCAGAACCTGTTATTACTCTTCTTTCTTCTTTATCGCCATAATCTGGATCTGGAGTGTTTGCATCTTGTCTTTGTTGTTCTGGGTTCTGATCATGTTGTAATGCATGATCAACTTCATGATTTAATATACTTGTCGGCGATAATACATGTAATTCATCTGTTAAAAGGCCTTTTTGAGAATCCCAATAGATAGTTTTTTCTCCTGTACTATAATAACTTCCTCCAGATGTTTCTTTAACATAATACACTTCTTCTGAAGCATGAAGTGTTGCGAGCATTCCTGCTGCTCCGTGTTTATTTAAATGCTCTACGGCAACTGCAAAATCTTTCTTAAATTGTTTTGAAACTCCTGGAGCAAACTCAACTCTTTTACCATCAGGGTCAATAAAAATTATCGGATTATTTAGCACATAGGTATATGGAGATGTAGAATAATAATCTTCCGCCAGCGGATCAACACTATGCCACCTCCCAATCTGCGCATCATAAAACCTCGCCCCGTAATCATACCAATTTACGCCAAAAAAATCGTGTTTCTCACCGGCCTTACCTGCTCCAAAACAGAGTACTCAAAGAACGTATAACGCCCAAAAATACAGCTTTTTTTCTTTTAATTGAACACTTATGAGTGTTTGGTGTGAATATCGTTTTTTCTGGTCTTGTGCGGTGGGGCTTAATATTTGCGTTTCTTGGGATTTTGTCTATTGTCCCATAATGCAAGTAAGATTATTTCCTTCTTGCGAGGTTTAATTTTATAGAACAAGCTATTGTGCTTGGTAAGAAAGCCTTTTCGGATATTTATTTTTCTATGGGATTCAGCGAAAGTTTTGGGATGTTTTTTAATAAGCTCGACAACTTCCTCTGTCTTATCCACAAAGCATTTCACTTCAGTTAGCCCCCAATTTTCATTAAGGTAGTCCAGTACTTTATAGTAATCTTTTCGTGCTTGATTAGACCAAACTACCTCCATCTCAAATGCCATATCTTAAGCGAACTTCTTTCTTAACTTCTTCATGAGGAGTAGTCTCTCCTCTGTCTGCTTCCTTATTTCCTACTTCAATGGCTTGTTGAACAGAAATAGGTAATTCATCCCACCAGTCAGTTTTATTTTCCTGTTTGAGTATTTGACTGACCTTTTCCAATAAACTTGGTCGGTCAGTATTTAATATCAGCTGAACCAGCTCTAATTTCCTTGCTTGAAGATTCATAACATTCATTGTTTTATCTCCCACAAATTTAACAATTAATAATCACTTTTGGCATGATTTAATGGATGAAATTCATCAAGTTTACCCTATGCCACCTCCCAATCTCCGCATCATAAAACCTCGCCCCGTAATCATACCAATTCAGTCCGAAATCATCCTGGAGCTCTTTGCCGTTGTAAAGGTAGCGGTTGCTGAGATTATTGTTGGCTGGGGGCTGGGTATGTCCAGCGCCTCGCTGAATT
>PWJZ01000005.1 GCA_003559855.1 Bacteroidales bacterium | reverse complement strand
TATGCATTCGTGGCAAACAAAAAACAATTCGTGAATTCGTGGCTTTCTTTTTATTCGTGAATTCGTGGCAAACAAAAAACAATTCGTGAATTCGTGGCTTTCTTTTTATTCGTGAATTCGTGGCAAACAAAAAACAATTCGTGAATTCGTGGCTTTCTTTTTATTCGTGAATTCGTGGCTTTTTTTTATTCGAATTGATTATTCGTTTTGATTCCATAGCGTAAAAGTAATTTCTTTCTCCAGCACATCAAAATATTATTGCTGCTATTTTTTGCCATTTGGCTATAAAAGAAGGTGTGGTAGATAAGCTTAAAAAACTTTTTAGTTATAGAAGTGAGAACACTTATGTTGCTATTGAGGAGGAGTTTGGGGTGAAGATAAAGGATTTGGATATATTCCTAAGAAAAAAGTTTGAATATTATGCAAAAAACGGATTAATTCCGATAACGCTGTAAATAGTTTTTAACTTATTATTTTTATTTTTCTATAAAAATTGCATCTATGCATCAATCGGATATTGAATCAACAATTATATCAATATTGAATCGCTTCGATGTTGAAAGGGTAGGTATTTTCGGATCGTATGCTCGCCAGAACCATCAACCATCAAGTGATTTGGATATACTGGTATCCTTTAATGAAGCTCTATCGTTATTGCAAATAATAAGAATTGAAAAAGAAATAAGTGAAGCCATTGGGATGAAAGTTGATTTAGTAAGTGAAAAGGCGATTAAAAATCAAAGATTAAAGAATTATATCAATAAGGATTTGAAAGTAATATATAATGCATAAAAACGACTTGATATATATTGATCATATTATGGAAAGCATAATTAAGATCAAGAATTACTGCAGTGGAATAGACTATCAAAAATTCGAAAAAGATATTATGCTTCAGGATGCTGTAATCAGAAATATAGAGATAATTGGAGAAGCAAGTAAAAACCTTTCAAAACAATTCAGAGAAACAAATGACCATATTCCATAGAGTGATATGACAGGCATGAGAGACAAACTTATCCATCATTATTTTGGTGTGATATTGAAATGATTTGGAAAACAGTAACGAAAGACATATCAGCTCTTGAAGATATGATAAGAAAACTTTTATAATAACAGAATTATATATAAAGTTGATCTTAGCCTTTTTATCGGAATGATAAACCCGTTGAGGAGTTTTCATAAAAACAGCTTATTGTTAAATGATGCAAATTGCATATATTAAGGTTTTAACGAAAACTTTAAGATTTCCACTCTCCTGATTTTTGAAGAACAATTTTAAATAGTTCTTAAAATAAATTCAAAAACAATTATTGTTAATATATTTATAAATATCCCTGCTTTTATACATATTACTTTAAAATCCTAAGAACAAAGAACCGTCTTAAAAAAATTTCGCCGTGTTCTTCGTGTCGGAGAAGATTTTGAAGCAGGGAAATGGAAATAAAAATTAAGTTGAAAATAATTCTTAAATTTATGGCCTGACCCGAATAATACAAGAAATATTGTTCAACAAAAAAGTTGCTTTTGCAGTTTAAATAAAGATCGGGTTTTTAATTTTCGCAAAGTTTTGTTATTATACAAATGTGTATTACCTTTAAATTTTGTTTTGACACTTTTACCTTAAACAAGTATTGAAACCTTGTTGATGATGAAAAGACATAAAATAAGCGTATTCATAGTTGCTGTTACATTATCGTTTTTGGCGGCAAATGCTTTCAATCATGCTTTGTCGACATCTTCAACCACTGTTGAAGAGGCAGATAGTTCCATACATCCTGTTTACCTGGTTGAGATTGAGGGGGCCATAACTGCCGGGCAGAAAAATTTTCTCCGCCGGCAGGTTAAAAATGCTATTGATATTAAGGCACAACTTTTAGTAGTCAGGATAAACACTCCGGGTGGTCTTGTAGATGCTACTACGGAGTTTAATGAGTTGATACTGAACACTGCCATACCGGTTGCAGTGTTTGTAGCACCTTCCGGGGCGATAGCCGGATCTGCAGGCGCTTTCATCCTTATGGCGTCTGATATTGCGGTCATGGCTCCGGGTACAACTGTCGGCGCTGCCAAGCCGGTTGCTGTTTCACCTGAGGGTACGGCTGAAGCCGGCGAAAAAACCATTGCCTTCTATGCCTCTTATATGCGCAATATTGCTGAGAAACAGGGACGACCTGGAGATATTGCTGAAAGATTTGTAACCGAGAACTTGTCTTTGGGTGCCGGCGAGGCTTTGGAAAAAGGAATGATAGAATATCTGGCAGGTGATGTTCATGAACTGATGAATATAGTTGACAGAATAGAAATAGAAAAGCTCGGCAAAGTACACAAGTTGAACACCGCCGGCGCACCTGTCAAGCAGGATGAAATGACCATAGGTGAAAAATTTCAAAACTGGCTTGGCAATCCACAGATCGCTTTTCTGGTTTTAATGGCCGGCTTTTTGGGAATATATTTCGGTTTAAGCGCCCCGGGAACGATAGTTCCTGAAGTTGCCGGAGTGATCCTCTTAATTATGGGAATTTATGGCATTGGGTTGTTTGATGTAAATACTACCGGAATCATATTACTGCTATTAGGTCTTGGTTTGATTATTGCTGAGATATTCACTTCGGGCTTTGGAATACTGGGTGTAGGTGGAGCATTATCAATAGTAGCCGGCGCAATTATGTTGCCGGTAGAGCCTCTGATGGCAAGTGACTGGTACACTAGTTTTATTGTAACTGTTATTGGAGTTGTTTTAGGACTGCTCATTATTATCCTGGTTATTGTTCAGCGTATAGTTCACAGCCGCCGCCGGTGGACGGGCGGCAGTGCCCATTTCAACCCACCGGAAAAAGGTGTTGCTGTCAATGACCTTGATCCGGAAGGACGGATCAAGGCAAGAGGTGAATATTGGCGAGCCCGTAGTATAGACGGTTCAAAAATACCGGCAGGTGCCGAAGTTAAAGTAATTAAGGCTGAAACCCTGCTGTTGTGGGTCAGGACCACGGAAGATAAAGAAAGCAACACTGCTGCCGACAAATAGAAAAATATAAGTTTTATAGAAAAATTAAAAAGGAGGTGTTTTATGTTAGAGTTATTTACTGAAACCAATTTCTGGATACCTGTGATAATAATCATAGTTATTTTCGTCGCAATGGCAATTAAAATTGTCCGTGAATATGAACGATTGGTAGTCTTTCGTTTAGGACGCCTGATTGCCGTAAAGGGGCCGGGCTTTGTCCTGGTGATTCCTATTGTAGACAGGATTGTACGTATTTCACTGCGTATTGTTACTCTTGATGTTCCTTCCCAGGAAGTGATCACACGCGACAACGTAACCACGCATATAAATGCTGTGGTCTATTACCGTGTAGTTGAACCCAACAGGGCTGTGGTAAACGTTGAAGAATATGCTATGGCAACGGCACAGCTTGCTCAAACCACTTTGCGCAGTGTTGCCGGTCAGGCGGAGCTGGACGAACTTCTTTCGGAAAGGGAAAAATTAAACTTAAAGATACAGGAAATTCTGGATGACGCCACCGATGCATGGGGTATCAAAGTTACCACAGTAGAAATCAAAGATGTGGTCATCCCCGAAGCATTGCAAAAGGCAATTTCACGGCAGGCTACCGCCGAAAGAGAACGGCGTGCCGTTATTGTACAGGCAGAAGGCGAAAAGCAGGCTGCAGGCAAGATTGCGGAAGCAGCAAAAATTCTCAATACCGAAGAAGGAAGCTTTTATGTCAGACTGTTGAGAACCCTGCCAGAAATAGCCAGCCAGCAAGGTTCGCTTATTGCTTTTCCGCTGCCCGTTGAACTGAAGCATCTGTTCCCTGTAGCATTCGATAAAAATAAAAAAGATGAAGGCGGCGCTAAAAAAAGAAAATAAATAAGCTTGTTTAATAAAATAATAAGCCCGTTACGAAACTTTATTATCTAAATTCCACCAATCTGAATATCTCTTATTCTGAGTGTTGGTGTAACGGTTACCCGGCTCATATCCAGGTCATCGCCCAGCATGTCTATTCCTTTAAGTACTTCCTCAGCATTGCCTGCTATTGTCAATCCTCTTACCGGGTGTTGAATTTTTCCTTTCTCTATCCAGAATCCTTCGGCGCCACCGCTGAAATCTCCTGTGGTTGTAATAAGGCCCGTTCCGGTAAGACTATTAAGAAGGAGCCCTTTATCTGTTGAGCTTATTATCTGCTCGGGTTTATAGTTTCCCCCGGGCACCAGTATGTTATGCGTGCTGATCCCGGGCAATGCAGAGTATCCCCCTCTTGAAGCATTTCCTGTGCTTTCCAGGCCGGCTCTCGAAGCTGCATAAGTATTGTAGTAGAAATTTTTTACCGTACCATTTTCAACTAATGTGCGTTTTAATGTCGGAACACCTTCGCCATCGAAAGGAGTACTTCTCAACCCTTTAACCCTTGTACCGTCGTCAATTATTGTTATCAGGTCTGAGGCAAACTTTTCATTCATAGAGTCGCTAAGGAAAGTAACACCTTGCACAACTCTGAGACCATTTAAAGCGGCTATAATACCACCGATCAACCTTGAAGATACCCTTGAGTCAAAAATTACGCTTGCCCTTTGTGTTCTTACCGGTTTTGGGTCAAGCATTTCCCATGCCCTGCGTGCCGCCGTTTCAGCTATTTCAGGTATAGGATCAAGGTCATTGAAAAAGCGCATTGAGCTGAATTCATGGCCTGTACTTCTTTGATCATCCTTTTGAGCTACAACACCAACACTCAATGAACAAGCACTTGACTTATAACTCTTTGATATTCCCTTGGAATTGGCTATAAACACTTCTGTTTCCCTGTCACCATAACCCGCACCAGAACTATGCGTTATCCGTTCATCTTTCATTGCCAACTCCTCAACTTCCAAAGCCATATCTATCTTTTTATCCATTGAAACCTTTACGATATCAGGGTCATACAACCCTTCTATTTCAGTATATCCCTTGTCGGAAGGCAATATATTATGTTCATCTGGTGAAGTAAGTTTAGCAAAAGCTATTGCTCTTTCAATGGTGTCATTTAATGATTTATCCCTGAAATCATTGCAATGGCTAAAACCAAGCCGTTCGCCGACTATAACCCTGAAACCTATGCCAACAGAGTCGGCTTTCTGTAATATCTCAATATCACCATTGCGTATTCTTACAGAAAGATTCCTGCTGTTTTGGAGAAAAACTTCCGCTTCATCAGCACCCCTGCGAAGACATTGTTGTACAAGTTTTTCCGATAATTCTTTGTAGTTCATATTTTTAATTTTTATTTCTTTTAGAGTTTCCTGTTATTTTTCATGTAAAGATCAAGCCCGGCTACCACCCACATTTATACCTCTGATCCTTACAGTTGGCTGGCCTACTGTAACTTCAGCCGTTTGCCCTGCTTTGCCGCAAAACCCTACACCAAAGTCCAGGTCATCTCCAACGGCATCAATGTTTGAAACTATATCCATACATGATCCTACAAGGGTTGCACCCCTGACAGGTTTTGTCTTTTTGCCGTTTTCAATAATATATGCTTCCCGGCATGTGAAGTTGAACTGCCCTGTAACAGGATTTACACTTCCGCCACCGAGGCTTTGAACATATAATCCTTTTTTTGTTGAGGCAAGTATATCCTCAGGCTTATCATCTCCCTTTTGAATGAACGTATTTGTCATTCGTGGTATGGGTATATGACGGTATGATTGTCGCCTGCCGTTGCCTGTCCTTTTCATGTCAAGCTGTTTGGCGCTGAGAATATCGGTCATATATCCATTCAGAACACCATTTTCGATCAACACGTTTTTCTGAGCCGGTGTTCCTTCATCGTCGAAGTTGATTGTGCCGCGGAAATTAGGTATTGTTCCATCATCTACCATGGTAAAACATTCAGCGGCTACTTTTTTACCAACTTTGCCCGTAAAGGCGCCTATTTCTCTTGCAATATTGTCGGCTTCGAGCGGATGACCAACCGCTTCATGCACCAAAACACCGCCCCAGCCATTTTCCATAACCACGTCCATGGTGCCGGCAGGAGAATCCTCAGCAACAAGCATATCTACCGACTCCCTTGCAGCATTTTGTGCCATAGCCTCAGGCGACACCTTGTTATCAAACATTTCAAAACCGCTGTGATAACTTTCCCGCTGACGACCCATATGTCTCCTGGCACCTTCCTGACCTAGTGTGTTTACTATAAACATAATCAACGGAAGCTCATCTTTCAGATAAAGACCTTCGCTGTTGGCAATTACCCTGCTGCGAAACTGATCATAATAACTGATACTTGTCATCTTGATCTTATGACTGTAATCCAAAGCTGCCTGATCAGCCCTCTGCATTATCTCAATTCTTTTTTCGTCTGCAATCTCTTCAAGAGGACGTTTAACTGTTACATAAGACTTTCTTTCTGCCAAAGACAGATCAACAGGAGTTATTTTTTCGCTGTTGTTTCTTGCAACGTATGAGGCAATTTCAGCGGCCCTCATAAGACTTTCTTCATCTATTACATCGGTATAGGCAAATCCTGTCTTTTCCCCACATATAACCCTTATACCGGCCCCCTGTCGTATACCGTAAACACCACTGTTGAAAACCGACTCCTCCATAGATATTTCCCTTGAAATACGATTTTCAAGGTATACATCTGCAAAATCACCTCCCCTTTCAAGAGCTTTACCGATTACCCCGGCTAATATACTTTTATCAACAGCTATTGCCGTACCCCGGCTATCAGCACGCTTGCAGGATGCCAGATTAGAAAGTAAGGCAGGGGTAGCTGCAATCAGCAATCCCCCCTTCATGCTCATTTCTAAAAACTTCCTGCGCGAAATGTTTCTTAACGGAATTATTTTATTGCTCATATGTATGTGCTTTTGTTATTATTTTAAGAAAAACAAATATATATATTTTTTTTGTTAAGGTGTAAAATTAATTAAAAAGTCAGGATGCCTTGGATTCAAGTCAAAGCTTCAGTAATTTTTTCGAAAACAAATATAATATCTTTATTTGACTGACTGAATATACTTTTGCCTTGTTCACCTGCTTCCCCAACTTCAGCCACCAATGGTATCTGTCCCAGCAATTTGGTGTTATATTCCGAGGCTAAATTTGATCCGCCGCCCGAACCAAAAATATAATATTTCTCATCCGGGTGTGGTTTTGGTGTGAACCACGACATGTTTTCAATGACACCCAGGATTGGGACCTTAAGATCAGGATTAGAAAACATTGAAGCACATTTACGTACATCGTTCAATGAAATTTCCTGCGGAGTGGTTACGATAATTGCCCCGGTAAGATTCAGCTTTTGAATTATAGTAAGTTGTATGTCACCCGTACCCGGAGGCAGGTCTATTATCATATAATCAATAGCTCCCCATTTGGTGTTTTCCAAAAGTTGTGTTATAGCATTTGAAGCCATCGGTCCGCGCCAGATAAGCCCTTGGTTTTTCGATACAAGGAAACCGATAGACATGATTTTTAATCCGTCTTTTTCAACCGGGAACATCACCTGCTTTTCGTCAATAACTCCGGCTTCTACTTTAGCATCTTCAATACCAAACATCTTTGGTATTGAAGGCCCATAAATATCTGCATCAACCAATGCTGTTTTAAACCCGTGACGAGCCAGTGCTACAGAAAGATTAGCCGAAACAGTGGATTTTCCAACACCGCCTTTACCTGAAGCTACTACGATTATGTTTTTAATATTTGGTAAATTAATCTTTTCAAATCCTTTCATATTCTAAACTTTAAATTTTCTTTAAACCTTCTTCTAAATCCTCAATAATATCTTCCACGTCTTCAATGCCAACAGATAGTCTTATCAAATCATCCGTTATTCCGGCAGCAAGTTTACCTTTTTTACTTACCCCTGCATGAGTCATTGAAGCCGGGTGTTGAATAAGAGTTTCCACACCACCCAGAGATACAGCCAATAATGCTAAATGAACATTATCCATAAGCTTTTTGCCCGCATCAAAACCTCCCTTTAGTCCAAAGCTCATCATTGCTCCAAAGCCGGTCATCTGAGATTTTGCCAGTTCATATTGCGGATGGTTCTCAAGTCCGGGATATTTGATCCATTCAACCTTAAGATGCGATTTTAAAACTGTTGCCACCTTCATCGCATTTTGCTGAGCCCTGTCAATACGTATTCCCAAAGTCTTAACACCACGCAAAACCATAAAAGCCTGGGTTGGATCCATATTACAACCCATATAAGCCATGCTATGACGAATCTTTTTGTATAGTTCTTCCTCTTTTGTAACAATTATCCCTCCTACGATGTCAGCATGTCCGTTAATAAACTTTGTAACTGAATGGATTACCACATCGGCGCCCATATCAAGAGGTTTTTGCAGATGTGGTGAACAGAAAGTATTGTCTACAACCAGGGTCAGGTTATTCTCTTTTGCAATTTCAGAACAGGCTTTAATATCTGTGATCTCCATAGTTGGATTTGCCGGTGTTTCTATATATAATACTTTTGTATTAGGTTTTATTGCTTTTTTGATATTTTCGATATTTGAAGTATTAACAAAACTTGCTTCTACATTGAAGCGTGAAAAATCCTGCTCCAGGACACCCCTGGCTGGCCCATAAACAGCAGCAGAACTTACAATATGAGAGCCGGCACCTAACAATGCCATATACATACTGGTAATTGCACCCATTCCTGAGCTTGTCGCGATACCATCAAAACCATTTTCCAATTCAGCGATGTTTTGCTCCAAAGCTTTTATTGTTGGATTGCCAATACGCGTGTAAATATAGCCGTCACTTTTCCCCGCAAAACAATCTGCTCCATGTTGTGCACTTTTAAATTTGAAAGTAGAAGTTTGGTAAATAGGTACATTTGCGCTTCCGTATTCATCATCAATTGCTCCGGCATGAATTAATTTTGTGTTGAATCCTTTATGTTTTGTATCCATAGTTTTTGTTTTTTATTAATGTTTTATTTTTAAAACTCTTTTTTATAAACCTCTTTCTATAAACTTGTAAATATTATTTCCCGCAGATCTCGCTGATATTCGCAGATTATAAAACTATTATAGCCACTATATTTATCAACGATGATCAGCGATATCTGCGGGAGAACACATTTTGCAATGACCTTATTTATAGATCTTTTTACAATCTTCATAAGGTATTCCAATTATCATTAAATCGTCATCTATTTCAGCGTATATCCTTGACTCAGAACAACCAAGTGATATTGTCATTTTATTTTCTTTTAATGTTTTTACAAGAACATTTCCACAAACCGATAAAAAAGTAAATGGAGTTATGATTGGGAATTTGTTTGTTATTGACATATAATCCCTTATCAAATCCATTACATCTTTTGGCTTTATCATCAAAATAAAAAGGTCCGGTTTTATTTCTTTTTCCATTTCTTCACTCATTCCTAAAAGAAAATTATTAACCGGAGTATCAAATTTTGGTATTTCATTTAAGGATTTTCTTATTAAATCAGTATTTATTTTACTTTCAGCAGACATGTTTTTTATTATTTCATCCTCATTGTCCGATAATCCGAAATTTCTTTTAGAACCTAAACACGATAAATATATACTTTCAATTAAAACAGGGGTAATAAAGGAATAAGATATTGCCTCACAAAAACGCATCTGGCTATTCCTGGCATATTTAAAATCGCCATCATAATTTATCTTTACTCCTGTACATTTATTTCCATATTTTTGTTTTAAAGATGCAATCATTTAGCATGAGTTTTAGCATGATACTTCCTAACATAAAATGTTTTTGATTTATAATTGACTTTTTGTATATATTGTTCTTTTATTAAAGATTCTACAATTGAATGATCAGCATTATTTTTTTCTAATAATTGTTGCATGGTATCTTCCCTGATAGGATGAACAGTACAAATATTGATTATATCTTCTTTTGCATTCCCCGTATATCCGGCATCAGTTCCTTCAAAACCCAGTAATAACTCAGCATTTAAATTGTTTTCCAAAAACATTTGATAAGCTTTGTTTATAATGTCCTCATAAGGAGCTTTGACCCATGATATTGTCGGCGGCCTTGTTGGTATTGATATATAAGAAACCGATGGATTTACTTGCGTTATTAATTCTACTGTATGTTTTATAATCTCATAGTTATCATCTATATCTTGTATGAGCATGGTCTCACTTACAAGCTTGTTTTTATATTCTTGTGAAAACTTTAGCAAACCTTCTATATAGTTATCAAAACAAATATCAGAATAAGGCCTGCTTAATGTTTTCCATATTTTTACATCTGCTGTATCGATTTTTACCGATACAAAATCAGCTGATTTTAGATCTTCCCGAACACTAAGATCATTCAATAAAGAACCATTTGTGATAACTGCAATTGGTATATTGAATATTTTTAATTTTTCTATCGATTGACCAAGATTAATATCCAGGGTAGGTTCACCATTTGCAACAAATGTTAAATAATCAGGTTGACTTTTATCATCAAGTTTTTGCAAATGTTTTTGTACTTCTCTGAAAATTATTGACGGATCATACTGTCGCTGCCTAGTATTTGTGATATATTCGGTAGGTCCAACCTGGCAATATATACAAGAATAAGAGCAAAGTTTTTTAAATGGTATATTGTTTATACCAAGGCTTTTCCCTAATCTGCGTGATGGTATTGGCCCAAAAGCTATCATTTTTCAGAAGAGTTTATTAATTTCCAGATACTATTAATCTCTTTACTTATCAAGGAATCAGGATCCCATTCAATTACACTTTTGCAATTCACCATAGCTTCAACAAAAATGTTATCAAATGGAATTTTCCCT
>PWJZ01000107.1 GCA_003559855.1 Bacteroidales bacterium | reverse complement strand
TTATAACTTATTGATATTTAGCAATAAACAAAATATTTTAAAAAAAACTAATAAAAAAATTTGGTTTACAACATAGAAGAAGGAACTGGAAGCTCCCGGCAGGGACTTCCAGCTTCCGGATTGTAGCGTGGAATGTATGCGTGAAAAAATATTAAAAGTTTAGGATTTATTATATTAAACTTTGCAGCTCCATAAAAACAATCAACTACAGTCATTTTTATGTAATTTTGCGATCAGTTTTATAAAAATTCATGATTAATAAATATAACATAACTAATAACAATAATATCCTATGCAAATCATCTCCATCGTCGGCGCCTCCGTCCTCGTCGGCAACAACATAGAAATCATACGCCAGGAATACCACGACACCCTCCGCCTCAACAGAAAACCCGAACGCCCGGAGCTGTGGGATGGTAAGACGGCGGGGAGGTGTTTGGAAGCTATTCTTGAGTGGAGAAGATGGTGAGAGAGTGAGAACGGGAGAACGGGAGAGGGTGAGAAAGTGAGTGGGAGAGGCTGAGTGAAAAAAGAAATTTTGATAATTCCGTTTTTATTAAGTATTTTTGTTATATACTTTACAACTATGGTTATAAAAAAAGAAATATCAAAACAATATGACCAGTTTGCCAATTTATGCAAAAAGCATAATGTAAAATATTTGTATGCATTTGGTTCATCCACTAATGAAAGTTTCAATAATGATAACAGTGATATAGATTTGCTGGTTGAAATTGATGAAACTGATCCTGTAGAAAGAGGAGAAAAGCTGATTGCATTATGGGATAGTTTAGAAATATTCTTTAACAGAAGAGTTGATTTATTAACAGATACTTCTATTCGTAATTCATATTTGAAAAAAAATATTGATTCTACCAAAGTATTAATATATGACGGAAAGAGATCTAAAATACTTGTCTGATATAATAAATGCAATTGATTTAATTGAAGATTTTACGCAGTCAATTGAAAGCTACAACGACTATGTAAACGATTTAAAAACTCAGAGTGCAGTTGAGCGCCAATTAGGCATTATTGGCGAAGCTGTGAATAAATTTGAATCTCTTCATCCGGATTCAAAACTAAAACATGGTGGTAAAATAATCGGATTTCGTAACAGGTTAATCCATGCCTATGACTCTATTGATAATTCTATCATTTGGACAATACTTATAAATCACCTTAAACCACTGAAAGAAGAGGTTGCAGAATTAATAAAATAAGCCTCCGGGACTTCCGGCTTCCGGGTTTAGTTCCGAAAGCTTTCGGAAGCCGGCAATTCCTTACGATCGCAGGAACTGGAAGCTCCCGATAGGGACTTCCAGCTTCCGGATTATTGCAATAATTCATCACCTATTTACTATAAATACACCACTTAATTTTATTAGCACGTGCGCGCAGGCCCGGCAAAACTGCGGGCCGGTGTGGGCGTGAATGTGATAAGGCTTAGAATTGCGCCCAAGTGGTTTATCCATCTTTGGCTGCAATTCTTGCCTTATCGCAGAGCGGGAGGATAGCATAATCAAGAAAAAAAGAAAAGAAAAAAATTTTAAAAACCAGGAATTATCACTAACGTTTTTATGGAAACTTAGCGCCTTAGCGACTTGGCGGTAAAAAAAAATTAAGCATTTATTTTGTTTTTTAAGTAATATTTATTTTTACATTTGTAATAATTATCAATTGAATTTTTATTTTAAATACTTTTCAAAATGAGCACAAATGATGCACAACGGTTGATAAGCATATTAAAAGCTGCTCAAAAAGATAAGCGAAGCAGTAAGGATATTAAAGAAACTTTTGAGGGTGCAGGTATTATTGATAAGAATGGCAACTTAAAGCACCCATACAAAAAAATCTATTTCCCTTCTGAAAAGTAATTATATTTTGTTATAATGTATTCATCCAGGCCAAACTTAATTATTGGTTTTCATGGTTGTGAAAAAAAAGACCAACAGCAACTCTTAAACAATCCCAAATACTTTAAAAAGAGCCAGCAAAATTATGACTGGTTAGGTCACGGAATGTACTTTTGGGAAAATGATCCTGAAAGAGCCAGGTTATGGGCTGAAAAAAAGAAAAAAGCCGGCACATTGGAAGAACCGGCAATAATTGGTGCGGTTTTAGATTTAGGATATTGTTTAGATCTATTTAGTAATAAAAGTATCGAAATTATAAAAGAAGCTTACAAATTATTAAAAAGTTTATTTCTTTTAAAATAAATTAAATACGTGTTTATAAGGAGCAATTTAATGACAAATAAATAATAGCGTTCTATTCATCAAACCCTGGTCTCACTTTCAACTATTTTAACTATATTGCGAATGTTTTCGCAACGAAAATTTTCGAAATAAATTCTTTGGTAATATGAATTGGGTGCCAGCAGTACTGCATTCAGTGCGCTGAAAAGACTTACACAAAAAGGCTATCTTATCAAGATGAATAATCGGTATGAGATAGATGATCCATTTTTCAAATTGTGGATTAAACAAAGAAGAAAAGCATAATGGACATTCCGAACATCGCTTATAAAGTTAAAAGCTGAAGCGAAGCGGAAGTCCCGAGACTGTTAAGAATTCGGGATTAAAAGTTAACAGTGAAAAGTTAAACCACCCGGGGAAATGGGCTTGGTAATAAAAACATTCTCTAATATCTTTTATTCACTAAGTTTGCTAAGTTCACTAAGTTCCCTAAGTTCACTAAGTTCTCTCAGTTCTCTCAGTTCTCTCAGTTCTCTTAGTCTCTCAGTCGCTAAGACGCGAAGAAATATTAAAGAAGAATGATAGTTAGGGGGTTATCATACAAATTTCATTCTGAAAAATGGTTTGAACCTCAAACAAAATGAACAAAAACAAAAATTCTTTGAAAATTCTTATTGACACCGGCCATCCGGCACATATCCATTTTTTTATTCCTGTAATCAAACAACTTGAAAACAAAGGGCATACCTGCCTGCTTTCTATCCGTGAAAAAGAGTGCTCCGCTCAAATTGCAAATGCACATGACCTGAATTATGTTTCAAAAGGAAAGGGCAGCTATTCACTATTATTTAAACCCCTCTTTCTTATTCGTGCCGTCGTAAAAATATACCGGTCAGCCAAAAAATTCAAACCGGATATTCTTCTGAGCTTTGCATCACCCTATGCCGCCATTGTTGCAGGTATCTTAAATAAACCTCACATAGTTATTGATGATACCGAACAGGATACTATCGTGCAATGGATCTATAAAAGATTCTCGTCAGATATCATCACTCCTGCCTGTTTTATGAAAGATTTCGGGGTTAAACATATCAGGGCGGATGCTTACAAAGAGCTGGCTTATCTGAATCCGGCAAATTTTGCAGCGGACACCCACTTTAAAAAGCGCCTGGGCTTTGACAATAATGAGGACTATATTCTGATCCGCCTGGTAAATCACGGCGCTATGCACGATATGTTCTCCGGAAAATGGGATGCGAAAAGCAAGTTTGACTTTATAAAGAAACTGGCGGAAGCTTATCCTGTGATTATTTCATCGGAGGTTCCCCTGCCTGCCCGTCTCGAACAATACAGGTTTAAGTTGCCCGAAACGGAGTTTCACCAGGCCATAGCAAATGCCAAACTGGTTGTCGGCGAAAGTGCTACCGTAGCAACAGAAAGCGCTGTGCTGGGTGTTCCGGCCATATTTATAGATTATAATACCCGCGGATATATTGTGGAGATCGAAAATAAATACCGCCTTGTAAAACATTTTAAACCGGCTCCAGATGAATTGAAAAAGGCGGAGGATCTTGTTCATGACGTAATGCGGAGCTCTGCAGGTAAGGAATATCAACACAACAGGCAGAAACTGTTATCGGAAAAAATTGATATTGCTGCTTTTATGGTGTGGTTTGTGGGCAACTATCCGGAGAGCGGCAGGGTAATGAGGGATGATGCGGGCTATCAGTATAGGTTTGGGTTTAAAGACGGGAGGGGGGTGAGAGAGCGGGAGAGCGGGAGAGCGGGAGATGGTGAGACTTAGGGACTGAGGGACGAAGGGACGAAGAGAACGAAGAGAACGAAGAGAACTAAGAGAGAGAACTAAGAGAACTAAGAGAACTGAGAGAACTAAGAGAACGAAGAGAGAGAACTAAGAGAACGAAGAGAACTAAGAGAACTAAGAGAACTAAGAGAACTGAGAGAACTAAGAGAACTAAGAGAGAGAACTAAGAGAACGAAGAGAACTAAGAGAACTGAGAGAGAGAACTAAGAGAACGAAGAGAACTAAGAGAACTGAGAGAACTAAGAGAACTGAGAGAACTAAGAGAACGAAGAGAACTAAGAGAACTGAGAGAACTAAGAGAACTGAGAGAACTAAGAGAACTAAGAGAGAGAACTAAGAGAACTAAGAGAACGAAGGGACGAAGAGACTAAGAGAACTAAGAGACGAAGAGACGAAGAGAACGAAGAGAACGAAGGGACGAAGAGAACTAAGAGAACGAAGAGACGAAGAGACGAAGGGACGAAGGGACGAAGAGAACGAAGGGAAAGTAGAGAGCGAAGGGCGGGAAATGGAAACCTCCGAAGAATGAGGAGTTTCCATCGTCCGGATTGCCGTTGTATTTCTTTGAGTCTTTGAGACTATTCAAAAAGCTCAGTGCATGCTTTATGGCATAATTAAAAAATTAAAATCATCATTACTAACAAGATTGTCCGGCAATATTTTTCTGATTTTTGAATATCCCTTCATAAGTTATATTTCAAATGACCCGGCCGGATAAATGAATGAATCTTGGTAAAATCTTATTTTAATGTACAGCAGGTCTTTAATTATTAAATCAAAGTTAAATACAGCCACGAATACACGAATCGAAACATACCCGCCAACGGGAGATCACGATCGAAGGGAGTAACATTATGGAGCCCGGCAAAACCAATTGAGTACGAATATTATTCGTTTTTTTATTCGTGCATTCGTGGCTTCTTGTTATTCGTGCATTCGTGGCTTCTTATTACTCGTGCATTCGTGGCTTCTTATTACTCGTGCATTTCTCTCAATTCCCTCAGTTCCCTAAGTTCTCTCAGTTCTCTCAGTCCCTCAGTCTCTCAGTTCTCTTAGTTCCCTCAGTTCTCTTAGTCTCTCAGTCCCTCAGTCCCTCAGTCCCTAAGTCCCTCTCCCACGCTCTCCCGTTCCCACCCTCTTAAAGCTTTGTCGGAGAAAATTATTAGATTATTTCTTCAAAAATTCATAAATTTGCTTATATATAAAAACAATTATACCATGCAAACAGTATTGTTAAAAAGTAATTCAAGCTCTGATCTGAAGCTTTTAACTGAGCTGGCAAAAAAAATCGGAGTGTCAGTCAGGTTTCTGTCTGATGAAGAAAAAGAAGAGTTTGGCTTAATGCAGTTAATAAAGGAGGCTGATAGAAAACAAAAAGTACCCAGGGAAAAAGTAATGAAAAAACTGGGAAAAGAGTGAAAACAATATTTTTAAAACAGTTTTACAAAGATCTTGATAAAGTAAAAGATCAAAATATTAAAGACAGCATTGCGGAAATCATAGTCAATGTTGAAGAAGCTGATTCTTTGAAGGATATAAAAAACTAAAAAAAATTAAAAGGATACAAAACCGTATTCAGAATAAATACCGGAGATTATCGTGTAGGCATAATCATCGAGAAAGGCGTTGTTGAGTTTGTTAGGTTTGTTCACAGAAAGGATATTTATAAGAGATTTCCTTAATTGTAGCAGCGATATCCAAGAATAGCAAGCTGTTTGTTGATATACCTCTTATCACAAAACTCCCTGATAAAGTCAGAATCTGCATATTTAAGCAGCTTAATGCAAAAAATATCTGATATTTTATGCAGTGATGTGTTAATATGTTATCTTTGTAAACTAAAGGTATAAAAATATAAAACCTTAAGTTTACAAATAATGACTGCGGAATTGATTTTTAAATTATACAAAGACCAAAAAACGGTTTTTTCCTTTCAGGAAATTGCTATGCTATTAAACGAGCCCAATGCTTCTAAACTTAAACAACGTTTAAACTATTACGTCCGGACAAAAAAGTTAAAAAATCCAAGGCGCGGTATATATACTAAAGAGAAATATTCTGTTGAAGAACTGGCTTGTAAGATTTTTAAGCCGGCTTATATTTCATTGGAGTATGTTTTACAGAAAGCCGGTATTGTATTCCAGTATTATACACAGGTAACAAATATCAGTTATTTAAGTCGTACAATTAATATTAACGGACATATCTTTGAGTATCGTAAAATTAAAAATGATATATTATATAACGCAACAGGAATTGATATGCAAGATAACGGTATTAGCATTGCATCACCTGAACGGGCTTTTTTAGACATACTCTATCTGAAAAAAGAATTTTCTTTTGATTCAATTGATAGCTTGAATAAGAAGTTTGTTTTTAGTATTCTTCCTGTATACCAATCTGATAAATTAACAAACCGCGTTCAAAATCTTTTAAAGAATGCTTGATATCAACAGACATAAATTCTTTCTGGTTTCAGTACTTAAAGATATCTACGCTGATACTGAACTGTCAACAGTTTTAGGTTTTAAAGGTGGTACAGCTCAAATGCTTTTTTACAAATTGCCCAGGTTTTCTGTTGATCTTGATTTTAACCTGTTAACACCGGGTAAAAGTAGTGAAGTGTACAAAAAAATAAGAAAAATACTGCTCAATTATGGTAAAATCAGGGATGAAGCCGAAAAGCATTTTGGCCTGTTGCTTGTTTTAGATTATGGCGAATATGAACGCAATTTGAAGATCGAGATATCAAACAGGGAGTTTCCTGATCAATATGAAATTAAAAATTATTTGGGTATTCCTGTAAAAGTTATGATCAAACCTGATATGTTTGCGCATAAACTATCTGCTTTATTGGACAGAGATATATTTACGAACCGCGATGTCTTTGACGTTTATTTTTTTATGAAAGAGAAAACTCCTGTTAATAAAATAATTGTAGAACAAAGAATGAATTTACAATTTGAAAAATATATTAATAAATGTATCTCAAGGATTGAAAAAATACCTCCAAAAAGCTTATTAAATGGTATAGGAGATTTGATTGACAATGATCTTAAAACATTTGTCCGGGAAAAACTAAAAGATGAAACTATACAATTACTGAAAATGTATCGTGAATTTCCTGTATTTAGTTGATTTTTTTAACCGGAAGTTTCCGGTCCCTGTCGGGAGCTGGAAATTCCTTGAGGCCGAAGGAACCGGAAGCTCCCGCCAGGGACTTCCAGCTTCCGATTTAAGAAGCGGAGACGCAAAGAAATATTGAAAAAAAATATGAATAACTTTTTAAAAGTAAAAATTAACCTTCGCGCCTTGGCGCCTTGGCGGTGAAAAGAATAACCACGGAATCGCGAAGATGAGAGCGTGAGAGTGAGAAAATGAATATATATTTGCAGAAATCACCAAAATATGCATAAAATATTATCAATAGTCGGTGCCCGCCCCCAGTTCATCAAGCTAGGCCCGTTTTCAAAAGCCCTGAAAGGTAAAGCACACGAAATAATCGTTCATACCGGGCAGCACTACGACGATAATATGTCCGACTTTTTTTTGAAGGACCTGGAGATCCCCCGCCCCGGCCATAACCTGAATATCGGTTCCTTACCGCAGGGAGCGCAAACCGGTCGTATGATCGAAGCCATTGAAAAGGTCCTCCTGCACGAAAAACCCGATGCCGCCGTCGTTTTCGGAGATACAAACTCAACCATGGCAGGTGCAATCGCAGCCGTTAAGCTCTCCATCAAAACAATACACATAGAAGCAGGACTGCGTAGCTTCAACAGAACAATGCCCGAAGAGATCAACCGCATAGTAGCCGACCATACCGCCGATATCCTTTTTGCGCCTACTAAAACGGCAATGAATAACCTCAAAAATGAAGGGCTGGGTGAAAAAGCATTTCTTACGGGAGATATTATGGTTGACGCCCTCGATTCATGCCTGAAAAAAGCTGTTGAGTTACCGGAAAATGATAAAGGGTATTCTCTGCCGAAATCCTTCTTTTTATTGACACTGCACCGGCCATATAATGTTGATGACCCCCAAAACCTTGCCCTGCTATTGTCAAAATTGGAAAATATTAACAACACCATAGTGTTTCCGGTTCACCCCAGATCACGCAAGATCATCGAAACGAACAAAATAAAGATACCTTACAATGTTAAGCTTGTCCCGCCCCACGGATACATTGACTTCATCAGGCTGCAATGGCTTTCTCAAAAGATAATAACCGATTCGGGAGGTGTGCAGAAAGAAGCTTATTTGCTCGAAAAACCCTGCATAACCCTGCGCCCCGAAACAGAATGGGTCGAAACCGTCGAAAACGGATGGAACATACTGCTCGATCATAATGACAAAGATTTTGAAAGCAAGCTGACCGGCTTTTCCCCAGAAAATAAACCCGCTGCCCTTTTTGGAGAAAATGTAGCCCGGAAAATGGTGAGCATCCTTTTGGATCTGTTGTAATTCTGAAAGTAAATGATGGTGAGACGGGGAGACTGAGGGAACTAAGAGAACTGAGAGAACTGAGAGAACTGAGAGAACTAAGAGAACTGAGAGAACTAAGAGAACTAAGAGACTGTCGTAAGGAATCCCGCTGATACGGGAGCTTCCAGTTCCTGGCGTTGTAAGGAATCCCGCTGATGCGGGACTTCCGGCTAAGGAGGAGTTTCTATCATCCGGAGGGAATACAATAGCTGTAATCATAAACATAAAGAATTAAAAAAAGTCCTTATATTTGCTTTAATTTTTCATTATAATTTAAACCCTTACTTTAAATTTTCATGTTTACAAGATTTCAAACATTTAAGGATACGGAAAAGAACAGTTTGTTTCTTTGGGGTGCAAGGCAAACAGGCAAAACCACATTACTTACCCACAGGTATCCGGGTCATTTATACTTTGACTTATTGCTTTCCGATGTTTTTGAGAGATATAGCCGTAACCCTGAATTGTTGCGGGAAGAGGTTTTGGCATACAGGGGCAGGCAACCTGTTATTATTGATGAGATTCAACGCATCCCTTCTTTGCTCAATGAAGTTCATTGGCTCATTGTCAACAAAGAAGTACAGTTTATTCTCAGTGGATCCAGTCCTCGAAAAATACTACGGAGTGATGAAAACCTTCTTGGAGGACGAGCTATTCGTTATGAACTCTATCCCTTGATAATGAAAGAGATTCCTGATTTTAACCTCCTCAGGGCTTTAAACAACGGTTTACTACCCAGGCATTATCTTTCTGATGAGTCTCAAAAACTTATTTCTGCATACGTGGGCAGTTATCTGCAGGATGAGATTATGGCTGAGGCAAAAATACGTAATATCAGCTCTTTTAACCGTTTTTTGGAGGCTGCAGCTTTCTCCAATGGTGAAATAGTGAATTATTCAAATATTGCCACCGAATGTGGTGTCAGCTCACCTACAGTTAAAGAATATTTTCAGATACTTGAAGACACACTGATAGGAAGATTCCTGCCCTCGTTTCAGAAAAAACCGAAACGGCGGATCATACAATCCCCGCGGTTTTTTTTCTTTGATGTGGGCATAGCAAATTATCTTTTGAAGCGAAAAGCTATTGAACAAGGGAGTGAAGCCTTTGGTAAAGCCTTTGAACACTATATCTATCATGAAATATATGCACACAGTCATTATTCACAACTTAATTATCTCCTAAGCTACTGGCGTACCACATCAGGCATGGAGGTGGATTTTATTCTGGGCGACCATGAAATTGCTGTTGAAGTAAAAGCAACCCGCCAGGCGAATAACAGGCATCTGAAAGGATTAAAAAAATTCTCGGAAGAATATAAAGTTGAAAAGCTGATACTTGTTACCAACGACCCATTGCCACGTAAATCAGGCAATTGTGATATACTGCCATGGAATATGTTCTTAACAATGCTATGGTCTGACGAGATCATCAAATAGTGACATAACACCTAGAGAACTAAGGGAACTTAGTGAACTTAGAGAACTAAGTGACGGAGATACGGAGAGACGGGAGAGCTTGAAAATGGGAGAGAGGGAGAGAGGGAGAGCGGGACTGAGAGAACTGAGAGAACTAAGTGAATTAAGGAATTTCCGGCTCCCGGCAGGGACTGGAAACTTCCGGCTCTTAGCGGCTTGGCGGTGAAAATTCTAACCACAGTGCTCTTCACGGAGCTGCGCAGAGCATCCTATGGTCAATAAAGTTGACAGAGAACTCAATTAACAGACCAAAACAGCGTTGAAATAACAAAATGCCCGGTCCTGTGACACATATCGCCATCACCGACAAGGTCTTCGACCGGTTGTTTGCCGGTATGGACCGCAGGATGTTTTATATTGGAACGCTGTTTCCCGACATACGTTACATGGGTGTTATTAACAGGAGTGCGACACATTTTGACCGGGTGTCTGTTGCGGATATACGGCGAGAGGAGCCCTTCAAAGCCGGCGTCATGTTTCATTCGCTGGTTGATAAAGCCAGGCAGCAGTTTATGGGTGAAAACCCGGTATATGAAGATCACCATACCGATATGCAGCCCGGATGGATAGCCAAAATTGCCGAAGATACGTTCTTTTTCAGCTATGCCAAAAACCTGCCGGCTGTCAGCAAATACCTCGACACAATACTGCCGCAGGAAACAGAGTGCGCAATACCACAAACAGTCATCAAAACATGGCATAACATACTGAAAACATATATCAAAAACAAGCCTTCTGCCGCAACACTGAAAACATTATCGGCCTTTATGGGCATACCGAACGAAAAAGTGGCGGCGATGACAGGGATTCTGAACAAAATAACAGAAGATGAAAATATCAAAAAGAGCCTGTATGATTTCTATCGGAATTTTGAAACGCTGACAGGCTGACAGTAAAAAAAAGCTAAAATCTCAACGATATGCGAAAATATGCTCACTGCCTTCTTCCTTTATATGTGTTGGTAATAGTACTGGTTCATGTTATACCCCTTGGCACCGACATGGCGGCGCTCAATAAAATTGAGGTATTGGAGATCAGGCTCGACTATCTGCTGCATGCCCTGGCATTCTTGCCCTGGGCTGTGATATTATGGCTGGTATATGGCGTCAGCTTCCGCAACAATAACATTGCAAAAGTGCTGCTGTGGCTGCTTGCCGGCATCATGTTTGCCGCTGCCGCTGAATACGTGCAGAACTTCCTGCCATACAGGGCGTTCAATATAAACGATTTGCTGGGAAATATAACAGGAGTAGTGCTGGGAGGAGTGGTGTTTTTCTGGAAGCCGAAAGGGAGGCCGGCTCAAAATCAAAATGTGTCATGAAAAAATAAGAAAATTGAAATTCCAAAACCATTTAGGGTTTCACAAAACTCTGTCTTCCTAACCCAATCAATTTTAAGGCTAAAAACGGGTAAAAAATGGCTAAATTTGATAAAAATGACAGCTGTATAACTTTAAAAATCAATACGTTGCAAAAAGGTTAGGAAATGTAAATTTTTGAAGACTTTCAACCTGTTGTATATGAATTAGTTATGAGTTTTGTGAAACCCTAAAAACCATTTTGTGATTAGGGACTATACTTAATACTATATTTGCAGTCAGAATAAATGTGAACCACAGAGGATAAATGTGAACCACGGAGTTGCACGGAGTTACACAGAGCAGGGATTTAATTGATATAAAATAATTTTTCGAACAGATGAGAAAACTATTGATAGCCATAGTATTTTTTTTGCCGTTAACGGTCAATGCACAGACTGCTTATCAGCATATTCAGGATGAGCCTTTATACAATTTTCTTGATGAGCTGGCTGCCATACACGTTATTGATGTAAACAGTGCGATAAAGCCTTACGGTCGTGATCAGATAGCCGGCTGGCTTGAGCAGGCGTGGGAGCGCAGGTATGAGCTGAGCCGTCCGCAGCAGGCTAAACTGAACCACTACCTTGATGAGTTTGCGCTTGAGGTTGGCGAGCTGAAGACCGGCAGGGGCACACTATACCGCCGCAACGACCAGCTCTCGATACACCTGCTGCCGCCCGAAATTACATGGCGCGACACGCTCTTCAGAACCGTCATCAGGCCAATATATGGCATAAGGTACTTCAGCTCCACCCACGACGACTTTTTTCACTCCTACGGAGGCGCCGAGGCGATAGCATATATCGGCGACCGATGGTCTGTTTATGCAAGCCTGCGCGACAACTACCAGAACAAATACAGGCTCGCCCGACCCGAATACCTGACCCGGGAGCAGGGCGGAAACTACAAGGGTGCTGGGCCCGGCCGTGAAGGCGGCGACTACTCCGAAATGCGCGGGGGAATTACTTATACATGGGACTGGGGCTCGCTCGGGCTGATAAAAGACCATATCGAATGGGGCGACAACCACCACGGCAGCAACATATTTTCCGGGCGTACGCCGTCGTTTGCCATGATAAAGCTGCACATGAACCCGGCCGAATGGCTCGAGTTCGACTACTACCACGGATGGCTCGTATCACAGGTGATAGACAGCACCAGGTCGCTGTGGGTGGCGGAAAACAGGTATAAGGAATATTACTACGGAAAATATGTCGCGGCAAATATGTACACGTTCAAACCTTTCGACAGGTTCCGCCTGGCAATTGGCAATTCAATAATATACAGCGACCAAAATGTGCAGCCCGCATACATGATACCCTTTTTCTTCTTCAAGTCGCTGGCACATACCTACAGCCGAGGAATACTAAACCAGAACTCAATGATGTTTGCCAACATCAGCTCGAGGCAGATAAAACACCTGCACCTCTATTTTACCGTATATATCGATGAGTTTGCAACATGGCGCGTCAGCGACCCCGAAAGGCATAACTTCTCCAGCTACAAGGGAGGGCTCTCGCTCACCGGCTTCCCGCTCAGAAACCTCTTCCTCACAGGCGAGATAACACGTACAACACCCATGACATACCAGCACCGCGTGCCCGTGACAACTTTCGAAACCAACAACTTCAACCTCGGGCACTACCTGCGAAGCAACGCCCTCGAATACTACGGCGCAATCAGATTCTCACCGGCAGGAACACTGCAGATTACCGCATCATACGTCTATGCCATGAAAGCAAATGTATATCAATACAAGTATGGCGCCGAAAAACCGCTCGACAGCAACCCCGTGCTGAAAGACAAAACATGGACAAACAACACCTTCGCAATAAAAGCGGAAATATTGCCGCTGCCAAATATGCGATTATTCCTGGAATACCGCAACAGCCATATTAAAGGGTATGATGTCGATGACAAAGAGGCTCAGGAGTATCTCAACATGTTCTCGCCAAAATACCTCCACGGCGATACACAAACAATTGTAGCAGGGTTCGCCTATGGATTCAATTAACGGAGGAAAACATTAACGGATCTCACGCAAAGACGCATTTATGATTTGTTCCCTTAGCGTCCATACGACTGCGTGATTCTTTTTGAAGCAATCTGTTTTGAGCTTTCAGTATCAATCATGCCAAACACCCGGTGGCTGCAAAAACCCGTTAAAGTGGGCTGATAATTTAACATTTTTAAAAATCTCTCATAAAAATCCACTAACTTTGCATAAAACTTAAATTTATGAATTGAAATTTAATAAATAACAAAAAACATTATCAAAATTCTCCCGGGCATAGCGAGTTCGTGAACACCTTATAAATTATTGTTATGTGAAAAACCGAACATGCCGACCAACGGGAGACCACGACCGAAGGGAGTAAAATTCTGAGTTCACTAATGCCAAGTAATTATGTGAGTAAATAAATTCCGATATTCAAAAATTCAATATCTCTAAAATGTATAAAAAAAACTATAAAATGAAAAAAATTATAACTGATTGTTTTGAATTTAGTATTTGAAAAATTGGAATTTAGTTGTAATTTGTGTTTTGGAATTTACTCACAGAGTGTTTAATTATATTGTGTTTGTTGTCTCGCTCCGCTCGGCAGTGATTTTTCATAGTTCATTTTAGAATTTCAGGTATAAGATAAAAGAGATCTCGTAAATATAGCGTATCAAAAAATGGATATTTCTTCAATAAAACAACGGTTTGGTATTATGGGCCATTCGAAGCTTCTTGACCGTGCCATTGACATAGCGCGTCAGGTAGCGCCTACTGACATTTCCGTATTGATATCGGGTGAGAGCGGCACCGGTAAGGAGGCATTTCCGAAGATCATACATCATCTCAGCAGGCGAAAGCATGGTCCTTATATAGCTGTCAATTGCGGTGCCATTCCTGAGGGCACCATAGACAGTGAGCTGTTCGGGCATGAAAAGGGTTCTTTCACCGGAGCCCATGATGCCAGGAAGGGCTATTTTGAAGAAGTCAACAGTGGCACCATATTCCTTGATGAAGTGTCGGAGCTGCCGCTGCTGACACAGGTCAGACTGCTGCGTGTGCTCGAATCAGGTGAGTTCATAAAGGTAGGATCGTCGAAAGTGCAGAAAACAGATGTGAGAGTCGTGGCTGCTACAAACATTAACCTGCAGGAGTTCGTCGCATCGGGAAAATTCAGGGAAGACCTCTACTACCGGCTCAATACCGTGCCTATCTGGGTGCCGCCGCTGAGAGAAAGAAAAGAAGACATTATTATGCTGTTCAAAAAGTTCTCAAACGACTTCTCCGAAAAATACCGTATGCCACCTTTGCAACTCACTCCCGAAGCAGAAGATATGCTGATAAACTATTCATGGACAGGAAACATAAGACAGCTGAAAAACATCGCAGAGCAAATTTGTGTCATCGAAAATAACCGCATCATCACCGATGAAACACTGAAAAAATACCTTACCGACACGAAAACCTCAAACCTGCCGGTGCTGCTTAAAGACGTCAAACCTGACGAGGCAATGAGCGAAAGGGAAATACTATACAAAGTGCTTTTCGAAATGAAACGCGATATTACGGATCTGAAAAAGATAATATTTCAAATGTTCCGGAATAGCAACCTGAAAAATACCTTGCAGGAAGAAGATGTGAACCTTATTGACAAGCTTGGTGATGACAATGAGGTGCGGCAATATGGCGACAAAATAAACCTTGAAATGGAAAGCGAAAGTGATGATCCGCAGGATGCTCACGATTATGAAGATTCCGGACAGGAATTTCTGGAAGAAAGCCTCTCGCTGCAAAAAAAAGAAAAGGACCTGATAATAAAAGCGCTGCAAAAACATGACGGCAAGAGGAAAAAAGCAGCCCGCGAACTCGGTATATCCGAAAGAACACTCTATCGCAAGATTAAAGAGTATGATATTTAATGAATAAATATTCTTTTAAAATTAATTTTCTTAAAATACTTAAAAGAAGATCCTGAACAGATGAAAATAGTAAATGTCATAATGTTTTTGGTGATGGTAGTCATGAACTACCTCGCCAATGCCCTTCCGCTCAACGGCAAAACCACCGGTGAAATATCGGAGCAATATTCGAACCTTTTTGTTCCGTCGGGTATCACCTTTTCGATATGGGGTGTCATATACGTGATGTTGCTGGTATTTGTTATCACTCAGTTTTGGGGCAGGGGCAGGGACGTTGCCGCGCTTGCCGGATGGGCATTTGCCATAAGCTGCCTGTTAAACGCATTATGGATAGTGGCCTGGCACTACGAAAAGCTGCCGCTGTCGCTCCTGATAATGGCAGGCTTGCTGGCAACACTGATATATATCAACATGCAGCTGAAAAATGAACCGGCAGGTATTGTGAAAGCAGCTTTCGGAATATACCTCGGATGGATTTGCATAGCCACAATAGCTAACGTAACAGCACTTTTGGTAAATTACAACTGGGGCGCATGGGGAATCTCAGAAGCCAACTGGACCGTTATAATGATATTTGCCGGGTTGATAATAGCCGCCCTGACAATATATCGCCTCAACAACCCCTTTGTAGGGTTGGCAGTGTTATGGGCATTTGTTGGAATACAGATAAACCGTCTTGGCGATGAAATACCTCTGATGACAATTGTCATGGCAACATCGTTGGCAATCATGCTGATGGCTGTTTTTACCGTGTGGATGTTTATTAAAAAAACCGTATTCGCCTGAAAGAAACCATACAGCCCATAACGTTAACAAAAAACGATGAACCCGGCGAACATGGCAAAACAGTATTACGTGAAGCATCGGTAAACGGCATCACAGCCTGTAACGGCAATGCGGTAACCAAAGAAAGGTGCCGGTGATGAGGGTTTATAGGGCAGGATTCTCTGACACCCGTTTGAAAGATATGTTTTTTTGTCGGACGGTTGATTATATTTTGTCAGCACAAGGTTATGTAATGACATGGTATAAAAGAAGGTAAGGACAAATCTTCAGGCAATAATAATTAATGAAGCAAAACATCGTTTTTTACATTGGAATGAATAGTAAGCTCATGAAAGACAGAATATTTTTCTTTTTTGTTTTATTGACGGTATCCTTTTTTTTGAAAGGGTGTGGTTTTTATTCCTTCACCGGTGCTTCTATACCGCCGGAGGCTGAAACCATATCGGTAAGTTATTTTCCCAACCATGCACAGGTTATTCAGCCTGCGTTAAGTCAGCGTTTTACCGAGACTTTGCAGGACAAGTTCATGAGGCAGACCAGTCTTAACCTTTTAGAATCCAACGGCGATCTTCATTTCGAAGGTGCCATTACGGGTTATACGACACAGCCGGTTTCCATCCAGGCCGGTGATGTGGCGGCACAAAACAGGCTGACAATAAGCGTACGTGTGATATTTGAAAACCATTACGACCCCGACAGCAGCTTCGAACGTACTTTTACAAGATATTATGACTACCCCAGCACAATGAGCTTGTCGCAAATTGAAGACCAGGCTATTGAAAGGATCAGCGAAGAGCTTGCAGACGACATTTTCAATGCATCGGTGGTACACTGGTAAATATCTTATTGTAAAAAAATACAAGGCTTATGCAGGAACAACGGCTGGCGGAAATAATAAAAAACCCGTTTTACATGGATAGTGAAACGATGGTATTTCTGGAAGAGCTTCGCGACAGGTATCCTTACTGTCAGACTGTACAGATCTTGCTTGCCAAATGTTACCAGAAACAAGGCAGTAATTTATTTGAAGGGCAGGTGAATCTTGCTTCGGCCTATTCGGTCGACAGGCATCGGTTTCAGAACTACATTTCGGAAAAGTCCTTCTATACGGGGTCTGAAGGCGGGCATGACCATTTTTCAGGCCGGCAGGCTTCCGGGGGTATTGATCCGGAAGGAAGCGATGTTGAGCCCGGCGTAATGGCCGCCAATGACGAAAAGAAGGAAGATGCCGTTGAACCCGCAAATGAACAAACCGGCCTGCAAAAACCCGCAAATGTTTACGATAGCCAATTGCAATCGGAAAAGCAGAAAAACAGGCTCGAAAAAATAGTCAACGACCGCCTTAAATTTGTAGCAAAAAAAAATATTGCCGGAAGCAAAAAGGAAACCCCCGTCATACCTGCCGCAAAATTAAGCGGCAGGAGCGGCCGGACGAAAGGCTCAAGGGCAGACCAATTAATAGAGAAATTTATACGTGAAGAACCCGCCGTAAGTGCGCCCAAAAAAACTGCAAAAACAACAAAAGAAGACCTCGCCTCGGAAAGTGTTAAGTTTTATGATGATATTGTTTCCGAAACACTGGCCCAGATTTATCTGAAACAAGGCAAAACAGACAGGGCTTTAAATATTTATAAAAAATTGAGCTTGCAATTTCCTGAAAAAAGCAGTATCTTTGCAAAAAAAATAAAACAGATAAAAAGAAAATAATAATTTAAAGGAAAACATGGGAACATTTGTTTTAATATCGGTATTGATTCTTATCACATGCATATTGCTTGTATTGATAGTTTTGACTCAGAATGCCAAGGGAGGTGGTCTTTCGTCAACATTTGGAGGGGGTGGTCAGCAGGTTATGGGTGTCAGGAAAACCACTGATTTTCTTGAGAAGGCCACATGGTCGCTTGCCATAATTCTCCTTATATTAACGCTCACATCCACTTTTGTGATACCGCGTGCTGGCGACAGGGAGGCAGCGCAGAGCGAACTGCGCGATAGAATACCGGCACAGGATGCCGGGCCGATAGACCTGTCATCACCCGCACCACCAACTGAAATGACACCGGAACCACCCGAAGACTGAAAAATGAAATTATCGGCAGAAACAAAAAAAATATGTCATAAAAAATGTCAGAATGTCATATCAGTTTGACATTTTTTTTGTTTTTGTTAAAAATATATGTAAAATTGACAATGTTATTGCAAAAAAAATATTTGGCATAATATCTGAAAATGGAAATACGGAAAATTGTTTTTATAATGTTTAACTAAAAAAAATATTTAAATATGGCAAGTGTAAATTTAAAACCTTTAGCAGACCGCGTATTGGTTTTACCCGAGCAAGCGGAAGAAAAGACGGCAGGAGGGATAATAATACCCGACACAGCAAAGGAGAAGCCCCAGAAAGGCACCGTTGTTGTCTGCGGTGAGGGTAAAAAAGATGAACCCATGACTGTCAAACCGGGTGATAAAGTCCTTTACGGAAAATATTCCGGAACGGAAATCACCATTGACGGTAAAGATTATTTGATCATGCGCGAAAGCGACATTTATGCGATCATCTGATCATAAATTAAAAAAATGAATTAAAAAAATTGTTTAACAGGAAAATTTAAAATTCAATAAAATATGGCAAAAGATATAAAATTTGGCTTTGATGCCCGCAATAATTTAAAAAAAGGAGTTGACAAGTTATCCAACTCATTGAAGGTGACACTCGGCCCCAAGGGTCGCAATGTTATTATGGAAAAGAAGTTTGGTACACCTTCAATGACAAAAGACGGTGTAACGGTAGCCAAGGAAATTGAGCTGCCCGACCCTGTTGAAAACATGGGTGCTCAGATGTTGAAGGAGTTGGCCAGCAAAACAGCTGATGTGGCCGGCGATGGAACTACCACCGCTACAGTGCTCGGTCAGGCAATCTTTAATAACGGGTTGAAAAATGTTACTGCCGGTGCTAATCCGATGGACCTGAAAAGAGGTATTGACCTGGCAGTTGCAAAAGTTGTCGAAAATTTGAAAAACCAGTCGAAAGAGGTGGGTGATTCAAGTGAGAAAGTTGAACAGGTAGCAACGATTTCTGCCAACAACGACTCGTCTATCGGAAAGCTCATTGCCGAGGCGATGGGTAAGGTGAAAAAAGAAGGTGTTATAACCATTGAGGAAGCAAGGGGTACCGAAACCAGCGTTAAGATGGTTGAAGGTATGCAGTTTGACAGGGGTTATATTTCACCTTATTTTGTTACCGACACCGAAAAGATGGAAGCGGTATATGAAGATCCTTACATCTTGGTGCATGACAAGAAGATCAGCACCATGAAAGACTTTTTGCCGATACTGGAAAAAGTAGGTCAAACAGGCAAACCCTTGTTGATAATAGCGGAAGATGTTGACGGTGAAGCACTTGCCACACTGGTTGTCAACAAATTGCGCGGGTCGCTGAAAATTGTGGCTGTTAAAGCTCCGGGATTTGGCGACAGGAGAAAAGCAATGCTTGAGGATATCGCAATATTGACAGGAGGCACGGTAATCTCGGAAGAACAAGGATACAAGCTTGAAAATGCCGACTTATCACATTTGGGTACCGCCGAAAAAATTACTGTTGATAAGGACAATACCACCATTGTCAGCGGCAAAGGTGAGCCCGATACTATCAAAGCACGCGTGAATCAGATTAAAGCCCAAATAGAAAACACTACTTCCGATTATGACAAGGAGAAGCTGCAGGAAAGATTAGCCAAGCTTGCAGGTGGTGTGGCGGTCATTTACGTCGGTGCTGCCAGTGAAGTGGAAATGAAAGAAAAGAAAGACCGTTGTGATGATGCTCTCAATGCCACAAGAGCAGCCGTGGAAGAAGGAATAGTGCCGGGAGGCGGTGTGGCATATATAAGAGCGCTTGCAGCTCTGGAAAATATAAAGGCAGATAATGAAGACCAAAAAATAGGTGTCGAAATAGTGAAAAGAGCTCTCGAAGAACCGCTGCGACTGATAGTTGAAAATGCCGGTATGGAAGGGTCTATAGTGGTGCAGAAAGTTAAGGATGGTAAAGATGACTTCGGTTTCAACGCAAATACCGAAAAATATGAAAACCTCTATGAATCAGGGGTTATCGACCCGACCAAGGTAACACGCGTAGCACTTGAAAATGCCGCTTCAATAGCTGGTATGTTGCTGACAACCGAATGTGTGCTCTCTGATATTAAAGAAGATAAAGAAAGTGAACCTCCTATGGGCCCGCAAGGAATGGGAGGTATGGGAGGTATGATGTAACAAAAAAAAACCGCAGAACAAACACTGCAAGCAATACAATAAAAAAGCTGCCACGAATATTACGGGGCAGCTTTTTTTATACAGGAAAATATTATTCCTCAACCTCCTTAATTATGTAAATGTTTTCACCTTCTTTCTTCATGTAATATTTCTCCCTCGCCAAACGCTCAAGAGCATCAGGGTCGTTGGTTATCTCTTCTATCGCCAGACTGTCCTGGTATATCTGCTTCTTGTAAAAAGCCTTCTCTTTTTTAAATTCCCTGATGATTCTGCCTGACCTCCACTGATGAATAAGGCTGTGATGTTCAAAAAATATGAGCCAAACCATTACCAGCACAAAGGCAATGAAAAACTTGTTTTTTAGTATGGATATTATATACGACCTCACCGGAATTGAATTTTATAACAAAAATACAAAAAAGTCAGTCAGATAGGATAAATAATATTTTAATGTGCCTAACCGAACCTTTATCTTAATTAATAAATTTCAACTGTGTCAATATTTTCAGGCAAGGACAAAAAACTCTGGTTAATGAAATTTACTCTGATTTACCAATGGATTGAATTAACCCTATGTGTTTCTATGTGTACTATGTTTCTATGTGGTTCAAAAAAAACATAAATTGAAACGCATAGGCACATAGGCACATAGTTTTCACATAGTTAAAGATGAAACTGTTCGAAAAAATGATTATGGCGGCATGCGGATAATGAGCGATATAACGCAGTCAATCACCACGTAAATTGACAATCGAAAATATTATTTAACTGTCAGATAAACCTTTTACTTTTGATTTGCCTGCAACAAAGTCTTTCAAATAGAATGGCTCAAAATAAGCTGTGTTTTCAAAATTTTTATTTAAATAATTCTTATACGCCAGCGCTGCCATTCCTGTAGCGGAAGGCAAAACATCATCACGGAAGAGTGCATTGGATGATTTTATGACGTTACGGCATTTTGCGGCACCATCGCCGAAAAACCATACTTTTTTGTCTTGCAGGAATTTTCCGAATGTGTTATTATCAACGACATCGGCTGAAACGGGTTTTATTTCGTTCAGCTGATGGTCGTAGACACCGTTATATACTTCCATTCGCCGCGCATCTATCATGGGGCAGAAAAGAACATCTTTTTCATGTTTGATGCCGTGTGATCTCAACATCATAACGGTCATTGCCTTGAGGGTGTTTACGCTTATCAAAGGTATGTTGAGCCCGTAGCATAATCCCTTGGCTGCCGATACACCTATTCTCAACCCCGTATAAGAACCCGGCCCGCGGCTTACAGCAATACCGGCAACCTCCGAAAAAGAAATGCCGGCCCTGTCCATTACATCATTGATAAAAATCGTCAACCGCTCCGAATGTGAATAACCATGATCGTGATCTTCCTCTAAAGCGGCAATGTCAAACCCCTTTGACAGTGCCACAGAACATACCCTGGTAGAAGTCTCTATTAACAATAAAAAACACATTGTTATGAACAATTTTATTTATCGGTAAACAACGTATGCCGTCCGGTTTTTCTGACCTTATCCCCGTCCTGCAATGTCGCGGACACTAACCTGTAAGGACCGGTAATAACTTCGTCGCCTTCCTCCAATCCTTCCTTTATTTCAATATGGTTAAGGTCTTGTATGCCCGTTTTTACCGGTACCATTTCAGCTGTCCCGTCATTAAACAGAAAAATGACCTCTACCCGCCGTCGGCGCCCGGTTCTTTCGGCATTAGCCATTTCAGTATCTTCACCTTGTATACTGTCTTTCTTTTCCGGCACGATGTCACGCATTGTAACTGCCTGAATGGGTACTGACACCGCATTAAAGGTTTTTTGTGTTTGAATGTCGACCGTTGATGACATGCCGGGACGAAACGGTGACGTATATTTTTTGTTTTCATCAAGCAGATGTTCGTATGATCCGGGCAAGATCCTTATGCGTACTTCAAAGTTGGTGACCTGGTCTATTGCCTGCGCTTCGGTTTTGGCGGAGTTGGCTATGGATGTCACCACACCCAGAAACTCTTCGCCGAAGTAGGCATCAACATCGATAATGGCAGTGTCGCCTTCGTTAACCCGTACAATATCATTTTCATTAACTTCTACGAGCACTTCCATAACATTGAGGTTTGCTATCCGCATTATTTCGGTGCCGGCAAATTGTGATGTTCCTACCACTCTTTCTCCTATTTCGGTGTCGAGCCTGGAGATGGTGCCGTCCATTGGTGAGAAGATATTTGTTTTGGTCAGGTTGTCACGCGCTTCCCTGACGGTTGCTTCGGCGCTTTTTACCTGGTATTTGGCGGCAATTATGGCTTGTTCTGCCGACTCAACCTCAGCCTTGGCTATCAGGTATTGCGACCGTGCTCCATCATATTCTGAGAGGCTTATGGCATCCTCTTCAAAAAGCTTTTTGTTCCGCAGATATGATGACTCTGCATTGATGAATTGTGCTTCGGCCTGTACCTTGCGCGAACGGGAGCTCGCCAGGTTTGCCTTGTTGGTGTTCAGGGCGGCTATGGCTCGGTCAAGCATAGATTCGTAAATGTCGGGGTTGATACGCACCAGCAAATCGCCGCGCCTTACATGATCGCCCTCGTGGATCCTTAGCTCAATAACCTCTCCCGAAACATCAGGACTGATCTTGACCTCGGTTACAGGCTGTATCCTGCCATTGGCAGTTACTATTTCTACAATATCGCGAAGCGCCGCAGTATCAGTAACAGCAGGTAAGCCCTCAGCAGAACCAAGCCAGCCACGACGCTGTGCGATAACTACAAAAACTATCAATACGGCAACCAAAATAATACCGTATCTTATTAATCTTTTCGCTTTCATTACAGGATAATGGTTTTATTGTTCAGATTTCTATATTGTCGAATTATGAATAATATGCGAATTTACGAATTACAAATGTTTATTGTGTCGAATAACGAATCTTTTATTCACCCCGTTGGATAAAAAAATCCAACGGGTCGGGTATACGAATTACGAATAATACAATATACCGATTGAATCCCGACCCTTCGGGATTACCGAACACCTATTACTCCATGCCCCATACCCTATGCTCTATGCCTCTTCCCTCAATCCCTCCGTCCCTCAGTCCCTTAGTTCTCTAAGTTCCATAAGTTCTCTCAGTCCCTCAGTCTCCCGCTCTCACCCTCACTACCCGTTATTTATTGAATTCATAACGTAATAGGAATACCCATATAGAAGTCGAGTATTTTTATTCTGAAAACGAATTCATATTTAGCCTGGAGCAATTCCGATTCGGCGGTTGCGAGCCTGTTTTTGGCGTCGTTATATTCTATCGGGTCTGCCATGCCTACGTTAAACCGTTGTTCGGTATGTCTGAAGCTTTCTTCGAGAGCTCCGACATTTTTTTTGGTTGCTTCATATTTTTTAAGAGATGCTTTGGCGTCGGCATGGGATTGCTGTATTATTTTAAAAACCTGGTCGCGGACGATGCGTTTCGACAATTTGTTGTTTTCCAATGCCACCTTTGACCTGCTTATTGCCGAGCGTGTCTGGAAATTGTTGAATACCGGTATTGTAAGGTATAGTCCTACTGATGCGTTGAGGTTATCTTCGAGCTGGTCTGTAAAAGGCTTTATTTGTGTTTGGTATTCGGGAGAAATTTCATAGCTGGCTCCTGAATATCCTGTTCCGTATGCTCCTCTGAGGGCAAGCATGGGATATTTGCCGCTCCGGGCTATTTCCACGTCCTTTTCGGCGCTCATCACGCGTAATTCTGCCGCTTTCACGTCGGGCTGGATATTCACTGCCACATTGTATATTTCAGCCGGTGAGAGGTCGGTCATTGCATCTGGGCGGATCTCAATGTCGGGTGCTTCGATCCTGAAGTCGTCTGTTTCGCGCAGGTCGAGCAACTGGGCCAGGTGTATGTATGCCATTTGCAAGTGGTTTTGTGCATTGATAAGCTGCAGCTCTTCCGATGCAGCCTGGGCTTCGATGGTCAGCAAGTTGCCACGCGGCAACGCGCCGGCTTCCACAAATTTTTTCATCCGCTCCACCTGCTGGCGCGTAACCTCAAGCTGACCCTCCAAAACATCTATCAGCTCCTTGCCAAGCAAAATCTCCAGATAAGCCGATGAAATAGCCAGCGAGATATCATTGCGTACAGCCTCTACATCATGACGGCTCGCATCTAAAACCAGCCTGCTTTGCTCTATGACCTTGTTTATCTGAAAGCCGTTGAATAAAACCATACCCGATGAAACACTGAAATTGTTCGTCCGTACAGTCTCAGCAACAAACTCATTGGTGAAAGGGTCTATAGTCTTGCCATAATTATAACCGTGTGTAGCATTAAAATTCAGCGTCGGAAACCTCTCTGAAGACGCCTGGGTCAGATTCTCCTGAGCTACCTCCACACCAAGCTCCTGTTGACGTATAGTGAGATTCTTCTCATGAGCATGCTTTATGCAAGATTCAAGGGTCCAAACATTTTGCGCTTGTAAAGGCCTCGCGTCAATTAGGCTGAAAACCAATAACAGCAAAATAACTAAACTTCCATATTTAAAAATATTTTGAGTCATCTTTTCTGAATTTAATATTTATTAGTTTATTTATTTAATTTATTTATTTATTGACTATTTATTTATATGTATCCTGTATAACTCATTTTAAAGTTATCTGTACTGAGGCCGGAAGACAAATCATCCCGGACATTTTGTGATAAAAGATTTAACCACAGAGATTTAACCACAGAGTTACTCAGAGTTATGCACACAGTCAATTTCTCCTGCTCTCACCCTCTCCCGCTCTCACACCCCTCACTCTCTCCCGCTCTCATAATATCACTCTCTCCCCATCTTGTGCTTTCATCTTCAGTCTTCAATTTTTTTATGGAATGTAAAAGTAAATGATTTTGTATCCATTCAATTATTTGATATACAATTTTAACAAAAAAGCATAAATTTCATTTTTATATTCCTTATGTTGCAGAGGTGATCTGCACGAGGCTGCTGCTATTTTACCCGAACAATCTGGTAAATACCTGTTCGATCTTATTTGAGGTGATGATCTTTATTTTTTGGTTATTTTTCCGGTAATTTTTGATGTTGTATTTCGACACATAAATTTCGCTGAAGCCGAGTTTTTCCGCTTCGTCAATTCTTTGTTCTATTCTTGTTACCGGTCTTAGTTCTCCTGACAATCCTATTTCGGAGGCAAAACATACGTTTGGTCTAACGGGTGTGTCCTGGTTTGAGGATAGTATGCTGCATATTACTCCGAGGTCGGTAGCCGGGTCGTTCACTTTAATACCTCCTGCTATGTTGAGGAACACGTCTTTAGCCGCGATTCTGAAACCGCATCTTTTTTCAAGGACGGCCAGCAGCATATTAAGCCGTCTGATGTCGAATCCTGTTGATGATCGTTGAGGTGTGCCATATACTGCCGAGCTTACAAGGGCTTGTGTTTCTATCATCAGCGGTCTTATTCCTTCGATGGTTGCTGAGACGGCGATGCCGCTGAGCGATTTGTCGTAATGCGACATAAGCAGTTCGGAAGGATTGCTGACTTGAACAAGCCCGTTAGCTTCCATTTGAAAAATGCCCAGCTCCGATGTTGATCCGTAGCGGTTCTTTGTGGCACGCAATATTCTGTAAATATGATTAGTGTCGCCTTCGAAGACCATTACCGTGTCAACCATGTGTTCAAGCAGTTTCGGGCCTGCCAGCGAACCTTCCTTGGTTATATGACCTACCAAAAATACCGGCGTACCTGTTTCTTTGGCATAGCGTATGTATTCTGATGCTGATTCGCGTATCTGGGATACGCTGCCGGCAGACGATTCAACAGCCGGTGATATCATAGACTGTACGGAATCAACAATTACATTATCAGGCTTGATCTCATGGATATGACGGAAAATGTTGCCCGTGTCGGTTTCAGTAAAGATGATACATTCACTATTGTGCAACCCGAGTCTTTCGGCACGCATTTTTATCTGCAACTCACTTTCTTCGCCTGAAACGTATAAGGTCCTGAGGTTGCCGGCTGTAAGGGCAAGCTGCATCATCAGCGTAGACTTTCCTATTCCCGGCTCACCACCTATCAGCATTACAGACCCGGCAACAATACCACCGCCCAAAACCCTGTCAAATTCACTGATGCCGGTCGAATATCTCGGCGACTCGCCGGTGCTGATGTCATCAAGCCTCTTCGGACGCGATGAAACGGTCGAAGCTTTCCTGTATCCGGAAGTACCGGCCGAAGGCTTTTCCAAAACCTCCTCAACATAAGTGTTCCACTCATTACAGGAAGGACATTTGCCAACCCATTTCGAAGATTGAGCACCGCAATGCTGACAAAAAAAAGCGGTTTTTGTTTTTCCCATTGTTTAAAGTATAGTGCAATGATGCGTAAATCGAATTGTATAATTAATTATCCATAAAAAAAAAGGGAAAACCGCGCTTTGTAAAGCTTTTATAGGTTTTCCCTCTGCAACCATGAAAACAAGTTCCGAAAGATACAATTTTTTTTTTATAATTCTGCTTTTGTGAATTATTTTTTTATAAATTCACGTTGTGTGATGCCTCCTAACTCATCATGTATTATGACCAGATGCTCCCTGTCAAGAGTAAGGACCTCCCAGTCAGCCTGATACCCGATATAGGAAGAATCAGGAAAAATTACCGCAAGATAAGTCTTGTTAAAGACGGGTTTCAAACGATAATTGCCGGCAGTCAAAACATCGGTACTGCCGTTTTCTTTACATATTTGTTTTATGGTGATTATACCGTCAATAAAATGCCATTCCTCGGTATAACCGGCATGAATATTTTCAACAATAACACGTTTCCAGGCACCTTCAAGCAGGTCTTTTTCGTTAGTGCAACCTGCCACTAAAATAAACAAGACCGGAACAAATATCAGGAATCTTATTGTTTTCATCATATTAATATCAATCGTTTAGAAAACGTTCTTTGACCTTTTTCAGACAAGTTTGACATGCAGGATATTTCCGGCTTCAAAAATAATAACATTTTGGATAAATTGACCGAAATTTATAAAAAAAAATCCATTCCCGGCGCATTAATTTTTTAGTATATCGTAAAATGCGAAGTATCTTTCTGCAAAGCCTGATGGAATAATTATGATTTATGGCGTTTTTTTTTAACCCGGGGTTTGGTGTTTTTATTAAGTGTTTTGGTGTTTTGTAAACACATTCCAGAGTTTTTCGTCTGGTGTTGGGGCTACAATGTTGATTTTTGTTTTTTTGACCGGGTGCAAAAACGACAGTTCGCGGGAATGCAGGTTTATGCTTGCGTCTTTGTTGGTGCGGTCAAAGCCGTATTTCAGGTCGCCTTTTATGGGGCTGCCTGTTGCCGACAGCTGTGCCCTGACCTGGTGGTGTCGACCCGTGATAAGCTCTGCTTCAAGAAGGTAATAATTTTGGCTTTTGGAAACCACTTTGTAATACAATTCGGCCTTTTTACTGCCGGGAGTACCTTCTTTTACCACATACGACTTGTTTTGCTTTTCGTTCTTTTTGAGAAAATGAACCAATCTTCCCTCCTTGCCGGGCGGTTTGTTTTTTACCACCGCCCAATACTTTTTCTGCAATTCCCTTTTTTTCAACATTTCATTCAGCCTGCCAAGGGCTTTCGATGTACGTGCAAAGATCACCGCCCCGCTCACCGGGCGATCAACACGATGCACTACTCCAAGGAATACATCGCCGGGTTTTTTATACTTATCAGCTATATAAACTTTCACAATATCGCTCAAAGGCATATCACCGGTCTTATCACCCTGAACAATCTCAGATGGCAGCTTATTTACCACTATAAGATGATTATCTTCATATAGTATGCGGGAAGCAAGGGGTGTTTGAATTTCCATGACCACTTAAAGAGCTAAACTTGCTCCCGCTCTTTGCGGGTTTGTCAAGTTTTATAATATTTTTAGTACTGTTCTTTTTCGTTTGGAAAATCGACATTTTTCACATCGCGGATATAATTTTCAACAGCCATTTTTATTTCTTCGTTCAGGTTGTGGTACCGTCTTAAAAACCTTGGAGAGAACTCCTGGGTTATTCCGAGCATATCGTGCAAAACAAGCACCTGGCCGTCAACTTTGCTTCCCGCGCCAATTCCTATAACAGGTATTTTTATTTCTTTGGTAACCTTTTCCGCCAGTTTGGCGGGGATTTTTTCGAGCACCAGTGCAAAGCAGCCTGTATCGGCAAGCAGATGTGCGTCTGATACCAGCTTTTCGGCTTCTTCCGCATCCGTGGCTCTTACTTTGTATGTGCCGAATTTATTTATAGCTTGCGGAGTCAACCCAAGGTGTCCCATCACCGGGATGCCGGCAGAAAGTATGCGTACCACCGACTCGATTATTTCGCTGCCGCCTTCAAGCTTGATAGTATCAGCGGCAGATTCTTTCATGATCCTGATAGCAGAACATAAAGCTTCTTTTGAATTACCCTGATAGGTGCCAAAGGGCAGGTCAACAACTACCAGGGCCCTTTCAACAGCTCGAGTCACACTGCTGGCATGATAGATCATATCATTAAGGGTTATCGGCAAGGTGGTTTTATGCCCTGCCATCACATTGGAAGCAGAGTCACCAACCAATATAACATCAATACCCGTATTGTCAAGTATTTTTGCTATCGAATAATCGTATGCCGTAAGCATCGAGATCTTCACACTATGCAACTTCATCTCTTGAAGAACATGAGTAGTGACTTTGGTTACTTTTGGCGATTCCATGTTAATTAAGTTTTGTGCACATAAAAAAATTGCCCTCAAAGATAAGAATCATTAATTAATTAAAATAACAGAACGGTCGTACATGCAAAGTAAACACCTTAAAATTTAATGCGGAGTTTCCTTATACCGCTGTCGCTTTATTGCTAATGAGAGGTTTTTAATATAGGTCTGTTTGTGTTTTTTTTTATCCCGTCGCCTTTAAAACCCCATATATGCCGGCAGAAGACCACCGTGATATCTTAAAGTTAATGGATGGAATTTTTTCTTTTACCAGGGAAAAAAATATTCTATCCCGCTCGGACATGTTTTATTACCATTTAAATATTTTTTTATTTTATTAATAAATATTATATTTTAATTTTTATTTTTGTAGCATAATTCAATTAACTTAACCTTAATCTTAACCGTAACCTTAACCATTTTGCCTATGGAATCAAAAGAAATATTCTTACGAGAAAAGCGAGCGATCTTTATTGAAAGCTCTTTTATGTCGGCAAATTAAGCCAGGATAGTTTCCGGTTATGCAGCTATATGCTAAGCATACATGAACCCATTTTGAGTTTACCTCTCTTTTTTGTTGCCTTATTCGTATCTGAAACAAATAGCTGATAATCATGTAATAGCTAAACTGCTATATTTTCTGCAATTAGACAAATAAGTCTATGAAAATATTATGTTTTACTATGAATAAAAACAAATGGATAACATATTTTGGATAAAACGCGGCAAAAGAATCACCGCCGTTAACCCGGCCGGAATACTCTATATTAAAGGTAGCAAGTATGGTTGTCATCTTTTTTATCGCTTTTCAAATAATTCGTTTAATGGAAAAACCATAATATCATCAAGTACTTTGTCATATTTTGAGAATGTTCTTAAAAGCCATGGATTTTTGAGATGTCACAGGAACTATCTTGTTAATCCATTATTGATAGATGATTATTGTATGGAAAAATCAATAATCAGCATTGGACGGCAAATTATCCCTGTTTCCAAAAGAAAAAAAAGTGAACTGTTTCGTTTTGCATTAGCAAAAAAATTAACAAAAAGTAAAGATGCAACATGTTGGAAGACAGCTCTTTAAAAAATACACCCTTTCAGAATAACATTATTTATATTGAAAAATTCGACAGTTATTCTGTAATTATTATGAAAGACAATGAGCAAATTGTTTTGGATGATTCATTGAATGACCTGGAAACCATTCTTCCATCACTTATTTTTTATAGAATACACAGGAGTTATATTTTAAACATTACCGAAGTTGTTGAGTTTTTTTACAAAAAGAATAACCTCTTTGCACTGCTTTCAAACGGAAAAGCTGTTCCGGTTTCCAGGAGAAGACGCAAAGAGCTGTTAAGTAAATTTTCAATAATCTGTTAGTTTAATATGCGTTGCTTCAATATTCATAATTAAAGAACAAAACAAGGATTATTGCCTGCAGGACACCAACATGCAATAAACCGGCAGGTTTTCCCGGCAAAAGAGGTTTGGTGCTTTTTCTGTCAGGAACATATAAATATCCGGAATTATTGAATATATCGGAAATTAACAGGCTGTAATGATAAATATACCTTCAAAAAGGAATATTTCAGGTTTTTATAGGAATATATTTTTGAATGTTATGATACTATATCTTATGATCTGATGCATAAATCAGGTTTTGATTAAATACGGGAGAACGGGCATTTGTAATACAGCATATTTTTTAAGAAGATAAATTTTCTGCGGGCAAGTATTTATTGTGTTTCAAAATAACAGGATGAAAATGTTTGGAAGCAAAACAAGTTTTTCTTTAATGATTTTGTTAATTTTATTTTTTTTGAAAATTATTTGTTTTTTATATACAAAGCCGATCGCTCGGGTATTTTCCTTGACCGCTAATGATAATTCTTCTACAAAATGTTGCTTCCATTATTTCTGTAATTTAATTTTATTGTCTTAAACCAATTAATTTTATTAACCTTAAATTATTGAATTATGGAAACAAAAAAACCGTTTTTAGAGTATATGAGGGTGGTTAAGGAGGATAACCCGAAACTACAATCAAAAGCTGCAATGGCTGATTTTGCAAAAATGAGAAAAATTAAATTTTTTTGCATTATTATGGTGCTTTTATGTTTAACTATTTCATGCAGTAAAGAAAAGGTAGATTTCGACAATGAATTTGATCAAAAAGGAAACAATGTCGGGTTGGAAATAAAGGATATTGAGCCTTTACCTGCTGATCTGTATAAATATACCGCACATATTGCGGGTAAGGTTAAATATTTGGATTCATCCCCAAATATTGATGAAAGTGTAATCGTTAATTATTATGATTTTCCTGTTCAGGCAATATACACTCCGTTGTCTCAAAAAAATATATCATCACTTGAGGTCTTTCATGTTTATTTTGAACTTGAGGGTTTAGTATCGAAATTTGATATGTTGATATCTGAAGAGCGTTTAAACGAAAGTGAGATGAGGTATACCTATAGGACAACGGAGGGCGATCTTATTGTTTTATTCGATGTTGATCTTAATAACGGGTTGATCATTAATGTTCAACAGAGTAATATTAAAAGCTGGAAAAGTCGATTTGAAAATTGCGTTAGCTGGACTTTTGGCAATATGAGTAGCTGGGACTATCTTGCCTGCATGGCACTTGGCCCTATATGCGCAGGAACTATTGGGTCAATGTGTGCTTTTGCAGCAACCGAAAATATGTTTCAAACTCCGGAAGGACCATAGAAAACTTAATGAGCTATGAAAAAACGATTCATAATTGAATGGATTATCGCCATATTGATATTAGTGCTGGTGATCCCCTTCTTAATAGTCAGAATAAGCAGCGATGGAGAAGAATTATTTACCCTTTACAGGTATAACATTCGATTCATTGCGCCTGCAATAATCATTATCTTGATTATCAGTCAAATATGGCGCAAGAGAAAAAAATCGGACAGCATGACCACAAAGTAAGTATTAAACTCTTTTAATACATTTTACCGGTCAAAAAAATAAGTTATAGGATTTATCCTGCCGGCTAATTTTAATATGTCGGTGCTCTGCGTAAAAGCCCGCAGCTCAACGCGGGGTTTTTCGGTTAGCTGAATGATTGATCCCGTTAAGAGATGTTATTATCCACACTTTAAGATGTAGTTTACGCCACCATTGGCATTTGCGGCAAATGGCAGAGTATTCATGATTGAAAACCTTGTAAGTTTTTAAATAACTTCTCATCATAAAAAGTTTCTTACTTTTGTGTGTTAAAAGAATTACTGATGAGTGCAAATTCGACTTCAGCAGAGAACATTGCCCGGTTATTTAAAAAATGGAAAGGGGTGGCTCCCTGCAGGATCGTTAAACAGCAGCCATCAGGTTCGGATAGGATTTATTACAGGTTGTATTATGGTCAGGATACAGTAATTGGAGCATACAATCCGAATATTTCCGAAAACATCGCCTTTATCGAATTTACACGTCACTTCAACGATCATGGTTTGCCGGTGCCATCATTACTTGCGGCAAATGACCCGCCAGACAGCTACCTGATAACAGATTTGGGCGACACAACCCTTTTCTCGCTGCTGCCTCATCAACTGCAACAGGTCGAATTTCCAAAGCATGTAATTAATATTTATAAAAAAGCGCTCGAATGGCTTCCGAAAATACAGGTCGTGGCAGGCAAAGACCTTGACTATGACGTGTGCTACCCTCGCAAAGCCTTCGATAAACAATCCATGTTGTGGGATCTGAATTATTTCAAGTACTTCTTCCTGAAACTGGGTGGAATACATTTTGACGAGCAAAAACTGGAAGATGATTTCGGCAAACTGGTAAAATGGCTATGCGAAGCAAAGGCTGATTTTTTTATGTTCAGGGATTTTCAATCGCGAAACATTATGATCGTCGATAATGAACCTTGTTTTATTGACTACCAGGGTGGCAGAAAAGGTCCTTTGCAATACGATGTGGCTTCATTGCTGTTTGATGCAAAAGCAAACGTGCCACACGGACTCCGGGAAGAACTGCTGAATCATTACCTTGAGCAACTTCGTAATTATATTGATATTGACTATGACAGTTTCATTGAATACTATTATGGATTTGCGCTGATAAGGATTTTGCAGGCAATGGGTGCCTATGGATTCAGGGGGTTTCATGAAAAAAAGCCGCTCTTTTTGCAAAGCATCCCCTATGCGCAAAATAATCTGGCCCGGTTGATTGACCAAAAAAAGTTTCCGGAAAACATTCCACAATTAAAAGATGTTGCAGAACAAATAATAAATGCCGGGCATTTTGAAAGGTTCAGCCGGGCTGATGAACAACATTCAGGACTGAAAATCACGATCCGTTCCTTTTCATATAAAAAAGGAATTCCTGTTGATTTAAGCGGTAATGGCGGGGGGTTCGTCTTTGACTGCAGGGCTTTGCCGAATCCGGGAAGGCTGGAAAAGTTCAAAAGCAAATCGGGAAGGGATAGAGCCGTTATTGAATACCTTGAAGAAAAACCGGAAGTTAAAGGTTTTATGGATATGACATCAAAACTTGTAATGGCATCGGCAAAAAATTATATTGAGAGAGGATTTACAAACCTGATGGTATGTTATGGCTGCACGGGCGGGCAGCACCGGTCGGTGTACTGCGCCGAAAAACTTGCTGAGCAGTTGAAAAAAAAATTGAATGTGGAGATAAATCTGCAACATGAAGAGGAAAATATAACGTTTTAATGACGTCTGAAATATGTTATTACTTTTTAAAATATTGTTTTTTCCGGCAAAATTTTGAAAATAAAGCGCCCACTTTTTGAATATCGAACACCGATTAACGATTTACGATTTACGAAGTGATAAAACTTAAAAATCCAAAATCGGTGTTCCTTGTTCGTTATTAATTAACTCAAGTTGCTAGTTACTTATTTAAATATCAATTTTTTAAAATGATAAAATCTTTATAGTTGTTAACGTTTTGTTAATATGTTGTTAATAAAGGTTTTGCAAAAATATCA
>PWJZ01000101.1 GCA_003559855.1 Bacteroidales bacterium | reverse complement strand
CCGCTATTCAAACCTTGAACGTGTTATCCTCGAACCCGGTGAAGCTATCGGATGGAAAACAGGCTACCTGTTGTCAACGGTTATTGATATAGTTGAAAATAAAGGTGTAAAAACAGCAATGTTGGATGTAAGTTTTGCCGCACATATGCCCGACTGCCTGGAGATGCCTTATAAGCCGAAGATAATTGGTGCTTTTGAACCCTCAGGTAATAAAAAGGAACATGTTTACAGAATGGGAGGAAATTCATGCCTGGCTGGCGACTATATGGGTATGGGCGATTATGCTTTTGAAATACCTCTGAAAACAGGCGAGAGAATTGTCTTTGAAGATATGATGCATTATACAATGGTTAAAACCACCTTTTTCAATGGAGTGAAACATCCTTCAATAGGTATGTTGAAAAACGGAAAGTTCAGACTGCTTAGAGAGTTTGGTTATGAGGATTATAAGAATAAACTTTCCTGATAATAAAAATAACCTTGAAACCCGCAGGAAATAATATTTAAGGCAAAATTAACCAAAACAAAAATATCCTTGTTTTTAACTTGAAAACCTGTTTGTTTAAAATTTTTTTTTGCATAAGAGTAACATTTGTAACTTTGTTAAAATATATGTTTATAAAAACACGATCCGGGGGTTTGTCAGATCGTATGTTTTTTGCTTTTAAAACTTCACTGGTAAAGGTTTTTGTGATCGTTAAATAAAATAATCATATTAATTAGCTGTTATGGAAAAAATAATTTCACCTGTTGACAGGAAAAAGATCAAATCGGAGCTAACCAAAAACAAATTTGCAAGACATACCAATTATGAGAATAATGAAATTTACATTTTCACTTCACATGATTGTCCTGATACTATGCAGGAGGTTGGCAGACTCCGTGAAATTGCGTATCGTGATTCGGGAGGCGGTTCGGGAAAATCTTGTGATATTGACAGGTTTGATACGAAACAAAATCCTTACAAACAGATAATAGTCTGGAATCCTGAAGAGGAAGAGATCATAGGCGGTTACAGGTTTTTCAGGCTTAAAGATGCCGAAAAGACGGAAAATGGCCGTTACGAACTGGCTACCGCCAACATGTTTCATCTAACCGACAAATTTGTTAATGAGTATATGCTTTATACTATGGAACTCGGAAAGTCTTTTGTACAACCTAAGTATCAGCCTTCAACCAATGAAAGGAAAGGGGTGTTTTCACTTGATAACTTGTGGGACGGACTGGGTGCATTGATAGTTGACAATCCGGATACAAAATATTTTTACGGGAGAGTGACTCTCTATTTAAATTATGACAGGGATGCACGGGATATTTTATTATATTTTTTATTCAAATATTTTGGCGACAAAGAAAATCTTGTATATCCTTATGAACCAAAAGAAATAAAGGCTGATGTGTCAAAGCTGGATGACCTGTTTACCGATGAGGGTTTTGAAGAAAACTTTGCCAGGCTGAACCAGGCTGTCAGAGACAGAAATGAAAATATACCTCCTCTTATTAAAGCATATATGGGTTTATCGCCGACAATGAAAGTGTTTGGTGTTGCACACAATTATGCCTTTGGAGGTAATGTTGAAGGTATAGCTATAATGGTTGAAATTGAAGATATTTATCCTTCAAAAAAACGGCGGCATATAGAGAGTTATAAGAAAGAAAAGGGGAAAAATAAAAATTGAGTAAAAAGATAATTGGTACGTGCCCATTAACTATTGCTGATAGTGAAAATGCACAGGATAACGACCAGGCGAAGCGAAATTGCAAACATAAATAATATAACAGACCATGCAGGAAATTTACCCCCGTTAAAATATAAAAACAGATTTGACGGGGTAAATTCAAATTTTCAATGATTCAAGGACCTAAACAAACAAGGTTTTAAATATTAATAATTGTATCTTGGTATTTACCCTGTTAAATGTTGTTTTATTTAACAAGGGTGGATTTGAGATTTATTTTTTGAGATTTGCTATGCCATCTGTCTGAATTATTATTTTTATGGTGACGAATGAAACTCTTTTTACATAGTTATGTTAGTGTGTGAGAAAGTTTTGCTCAAGACTCGTTTCATATTTTAAGACAGACTATAATTCTCTCATTTGGATAGGTTGAAAAAACTGAGTAATGGCATTTGTGCGGAGTATTAAAAAGAACTGGCTTTCCTATTTAGTATATATTTCTGTGGCGTTTTTGATCATCACGCTAATTAGAGAAGAATACATTGTTGCACCCAAAGCAATCAATTACAAGTATTTGTCTTTATCTTTTTTTATCTTGTTTCTTGGGGTTTTTATACAAGGATTGTCTTATAAGGTAATATTAAAGAATTTCGGTTATTTCATTACTGTGAGAGATTCTTTGATTGCTTTTGGTATGACTGTTTTATCGCGGTATATTCCCGGCAAGTTATGGGTGCATTTGGGAAGAGCCGGGTATATTGAGAAAAATTACAATTATCCATTTAATGAGCTGGCTTTTATCTCTTTAAACTTACAATTTATGGGTATATGGATAGTTGTTTTGTTTTGTTCCCTGGGGTTTTTTATGATAGATATTCCTGTTTTTGCAAAGATTTTGATTTTTGTGTTTTGGATAATACTCTCATTAATAATTTTCACCCGGTATTTTCACCGTATAACGCAATGGTTGGTTTTAAAGACCACAGGAAAAGAAATAAAAATACCGAATCTTTCATTTAAAGAGAACTTAAAGGTTTTTCCCGTAGTTATTATTTACTGGTTTTTATATGCTTTTGCATTTTATTTGCTTTCTTTGAGCCTTAGTGCCGATATTGGATATCTTTCTTTGATGTATTTTCCAATATCAACGGTTATTGGTATAGTAGTCATATTTGCTCCGGGAGGTATGGGTGTACGTGAAGCTACCCTTGTAGGATTGTTTACTTATAGTGGAGTTACTACAGTTTTAGCAACTACTGTCTCGGCTTTCAGCAGGGTATGGTTTTTGGCAGGCGAGTTGTTTGCTTTTGTGCTTGGAGTTATTCTTTATAGTTGTTCGCCTTCGAAGTTGAAGTAGACAGATATTTTTTTTAAACCATGCTTTCCACATTCCATACAAAAGCTCTTATTCCTTGTTTTTCAGCTTTTTCGTTGATTTCTCTCACACCGTTGAGCACTTTCTCAACTTCAGACACTTCTACAATAGTCATTACTGCCGAATTTAGTGCCGGCCAGGTATGTGTGCCCATATGTGGTTCGCCTTTTTCAGTGCCTCTGCCTTTCACATCATCCCATTGACTGAAGCCCCTGATGTTGTTTCTGTCAAGCATTTTTATAACATTTTCGGTTAGAGCCTGGTTAAAGACTATGAATATTGCTTTCATTTGCGTAAAATGTATTTAACGTTCTGATTTCTGATAAATTATTTTTGTTAATATTTGCGTTTTTTGTTTTTAACCCATGGAGCCCTCATGCTTTATTGTTCCCTTCGATCACGAGATCGCTATTGCTAAGTTCATCTTCTTTTGTTTACGTTCAGTTAATGAGGGTCATCTTTTCAAGTAATTTTTATCATTAAATATTTTCAGGGTTATATGTTTGGTTAACAGCATAAACTTATAAACCCATCAACTTATCAGTTATTCAACAACTTTTTATGAAATTTTCTTCTCTGTTTTTTAACTCTGAATCTTCCAAGCAGAGCGTATGTAGTAGGGACAAATACCAATGTTATAAGTGTTGAAAAAGTAAGCCCGCCAATAACAGCAACAGCCATTGGCTGCCATATTTCAGAACCTTCGCGCTGGCTTAATGCAAGAGGTATCATGGCTAACACAGTGGTTATTGTTGTCATTAATACCGGTCTCAGCCTTGACCTGCCTGCTGCAAAAACAGATCTTACTACTGTCAACCCGCGGTCATGCATCAGGTTTGTATAGTCAATAAGTACTATAGAGTTTTTTACAACAATACCAACAAGAATAATACCCCCTACCGCCGAAATTACACTAAGTTCCGTACCTGTTAGAAGCAATGCTATCATTACCCCCGTAAAAGCGAATGGAATAGCAAGCATAATTATAAAAGGCGTTCTGAAACTTTCAAACTGTGCTGCCATTACTACATAAACCAGGAATATCCCCAACGCAAGCAACAATAGCAAGTCGGCAAAAGCTTCCCGCTGATCTTCAATATCTCCGCCAAACTCAATGAAAACATCGCCCGGTATCTCCATGTCATCAATTTCGCGTTGAATATCGGCAGTAGCATCACCCAATGACCGCTGATAGAGTGAGGCAGATACCGTTAGATATCTTACCCGATTTTTACGTTCTATATTTGGTGGCGAAAAATACTCTTCTATTGATGTTACTTCTTTAAGCCTGACGTTTTGTCCGAGATGATTCTGAACCACGATATTTTCTATATCCGTAATAGATTCACGGAAAGGTTCTTTATACCTGACAACAACATCATATTCTTCACCGGCTTCACGGAATAGTGTTGCCGTCATACCATCAATACGGTTTCGCACAGCATTTGACACTGTAGCATTATTTAGCCCGAAGCTTGCCAGCTTTTCCTGATCAGGGATGATCCTTAATTCCGGCCTTTCTTCACCGCGACTAATATTAATGTTCCTGAGGCCCCGTATTTCTTCCATGCGGTCAGACAATTCATTGGCTATCCTGCCGGTTACCTCAAAATCGTCACCATATATTTCTACCTGTATAGGGGCACCCATACCCATACCGCCTCCCCCCTGGGTAGATACAGTATAGTTTACCATCTCGGGAAATTCACTAAAGTCCTGACGTAACAGCTCTGCAATTTCAAAAACATCCCTGTCACGTTCCGTTAAATCTATCAATCTCATACGAATAGAAATAAGGTTTGGAGCCCCGGCAGTGCCAAACATTCCCCCACCACTACCTACACTTACCGAATACCTTTCAACTTCCGGATACTTATCCTCAATAATATCCTCTATAGCTCTGGCAGTCTTTACACTTTCTTCAAGTCTCAATCCCATGGGTAGCTCAATTTCAGCACGAACCTGGTTTTGATCGGATTCCGGGAAGAAACTTGTTCCAATAATGGTTAATGATAAAAGGCTTATCATAAATAATAAACCGGAAATGATAATTACCTTCCATTTGTTTTTCAAGGCCCATCTCAATATTGCAGTATAAATATTGTCGATCCCTTCAAAAAAGTTGCCAAGCGCTTTTGAAATTTCATTACCAAATCCGCTTCTTTTTTTTGATCTTTTCTCAAAAAATTTTGAAGAAAGCATTGGCGTCAGCGATAATGCAGCAATAGTAGATACGCCAACCGTTATTACAACAATATAGCCCAGTTGGTTAAAGAACAGCCCCATCATGCCGGTAATAAAGGTCATTGGTAAAAATACGGCAACTACAGTTAGTGTTGAGGCTATAACCGGTTGAGCAACCTCGTTGGTGCCGAATATTGAAGCTTCTCTTGGATATGAGCCACGCTCAATATGTTTTGTTATATTTTCCAGTACAACGATGGCATCATCAACAACCATTCCCATTGCAATCGCCAAAGATGAAAATGAAATGATATTTAAAGTATTGCCCGAAATATCAAGATAAATAAATGCGGTTATCAGTGATACGGGCAATGTGAGAAATATAATAAATGTTGCCCGCCATTTACCCAGGAATACAAGTACTACCAGCACAACGAATATCGCTGCATAAATCAGTACATCGGTAAGGTTATTGATAGAATCAACGATAAACTCCGATGTGTCAAAAATCGGGATGATGGTAATATCTGGGGGCAGGGTTTTTTCAAGTTCGGGTATCAGCTCATTGACAGACTGTGCAATTTCAACACTATTGGCACCGCTTTGTCTCTGAACAAAAAAGCGAAGGCCTTCCTGGCGGTTGATACGTTCATCTATGGTTTTTTCCTTCAGTGTATCTTTTACTTCTGCAATATCACGCATATACACAGGGCTTCCCATATGATTGGCAACCACGATATCCTTAATAACATCACTTTCCCGGAATTCACCTGTATACCTGAGCGGATAATCGGTCTGTCCCATTTTTATGTTACCTGCAGGATGATCTATGTTTTCCGAACGCAATACGTTTCCAATATGCTCCAGGGTAATGTTGTATGCTTCAAGCTTTTGCGGATCAATATTAACCTGGATTTCCCTTTCCGGCTCACCAACCATAAAAACATTACCAACCCCTTCAATCCTGTTAAGCCTGTTTATTATTTGTTCATCAATAATTTTACCAAGTGCGGGATAACTTTCTTCTGCTGTTGCAGCCATCATCATTACCGGTATCATATCGGTGCTGAATTTAAATATCATCGGGTCATCAGCATCTTCAGGCAAGAAAGCACCAATCCGGCCAATGACATCACGTATTTCATTGCTGGCTTCATCCAGGTTAGTACCCCAGTCAAACTCCAGGGTGATAGAGGAGATGTTATCCTGCGATTCTGAGGTAATATCTTTCAGGTTGGTCAGTGTAGTCAGGTTATCCTCCAGTGGCCTGGTAAGGTTGGTTTCAATATCGGCAGCACTTGCTCCCTGGTAGGTTGTAAACACACTGATAAACATGGGCTCAATCTCAGGATAAAGATCAAGAGGTAAATGTCGCAGAGAATATAATCCCAATGCAAACAAACCTATAAACAATACTATAGTTGCAATGGGTCTCTTAACGGCTGTTTTATAAATACTCATCTGTTTAAATTTAGAATTTAGAATTTAGAATTTGGGATTGTTAAAGTTATCCTGTTTTGTGTTTTTAGCAGTATACTTTGTGTTTGTTGTTAGTTCATTGCCCATGCGATACTAAAAAACTTATTCTACGATTCTTACTTTTTGATTATGTAATAAATTGTGCTGACCGGAAACGATCAGGTTTTCTCCCGGTTCCAGACCTTCGGTTATTTCCAGCATATCATCTGTTCGTTCACCGAGTTGTACTGTTTTGCGAATAGCTGTTCCGTTTTGTTCAACAAAAACATATCTTTCATTTGAGCCGCTTTGCCTTAGAACCGTTTGTGAGGGCACTATCAGCGTTTCTTTCTCACCAAAGTTCAACCTTGTCCGCACGTACATTCCGGGCCGTAAAACTTTGTTATCATTTGGAACTCTGATCTCAGCCTTAAAAGTGCCTGTAGTCCTGTCAATAACGGGATGTATCCTGTCAATATAACCTGTAAAAGATCTATCGGGATACATATCGGCAACAATTTTAGCTTGCATCCCCTTTTTTATAACAGGGAAATATCTTTCAGAAACATTTATTATAACCTTTACCGGTTGTATTTGCAATATAGATACTATTGCCGGCTTGCCTGCCGGACCGGGGCTCATTGCAAAGATCTCGCCGTCAGTGTAATATCTTCCTGTAATTACACCTGTAAGCGGTGAATATATCTGTGTGTTCTCCTTAAGGTTTTCAAGGCTGCTTTTTGCAATATCATATTCGGCTTTCAGCTGGTCATAATTTTGTTGAGTGACAGCACCCACCCGCCTCAGTGTATCAAGCCTTCTGAGGTCATCTTTAAGAGTATTTACACGTACCTCTGCCTGGTACAGCTGTGTTTTGTCCATTTGGGCAAGTAATTGTCCTTTTTGAACAAAGTCATCCACATCTACAAATATCCTTTCAATCCTCATTGCACCACCACTGCCTACATGTGCTTCCTCCCATGGCTTGACTGTGCCGGTATATGGAATCTCATGATCCATTTTGGTTATTTCCACTTCTTTAATCCTAACGGGTGGCTTTTCATCCTGTTGTTCCTCGGCTTGCTCCGGGGCACAACCTTTAAAAATTAAGAGAAGCGCAGCAATTGCTACTGTTGTCAGTAATGAATATTTGATCGTAAGTTTCATCTGAATATTGTTTTATATTTAAAAAATCTTTTTATCACAGAGTTGCACTGAGTTTAAAAAAGAGTTTCACAGAGTTTTTAATTTCTATGTTTGTAAGTTTAAAACGGTTAATAACAAAAACTAAAATCTTAATGTCTTTCCCAGTGTAACTGTGGTTAAATATCTAAAATTCTCTTCCCACATATTTTTCATACTCAATAATTGCCATCAGTATCTCATATTTAGCCTGCAGAAGATTAAACCTTGCCCTTGTAAGTGCCAACTCGCTGTCATTTATTTCGAGCAGTGTGCCTTGTCCTGAGGTATATCTTGTTTTTGCAATCTCATACCCCCTTTCTGCGAGCGAAACATTTTTTTTGGCTTTGGTCGATTTTTCTACGGCTACATTTAATCTTTTCAGGATATTGTCAAGCTGTATTCTCATATTATCTTCAAGGTAATCTTTTTGCAGTTTTATCTGTTTTGCGGCAACATCGATCTGTTTTGCCCTGTTTCTGACCGAGAATCCCTGGAATAAAGGTATTGATACCTGCAATCCGGCTGAGAATGTTTCCACCCAGTGATAGTCTGCAAACTTAAGGTCGTCGGCATCTGTCTGGTAATTGTAGTTGCCCATTGCATAGACAGATGGCAGGGCAGAAGCCATTACGGCGTTTGATTGTTCTTTCATCATATTCATAGTGAGATTCAACTGCCTTAGTTCAGGGTTGTTAGCAAGCTTGCGTTCGGGTTCAAAAACCCGGAACTGCCCGGTATATGATTCGGTTGCTGCCAGCAGATCACCTTCAATTTTTACAGGTTGTTCTTTATCCAATCCGATAACGGTTTTAAGATAATTAACTGCCATTGTATAGGCATTTTCCATTTCCATAACTTCAGGGCTGAGATTTTCCGTTTGTACTTCAGCCCTTATCTTGTCATATTCAGACACCAGACCTTGTTCGTACATCTTACGCGTATATTCCAGGTTTTCAAGTGCGTTTTCAAAGCTTAACCGTATTACTTCCTTGCTTTCTTTTGCAAGTAACGCATTAAAATAAGCTTGTTGTACATCAAAGTCGAGATCAATTTTTGCTCCCCTGTATTCTTCTTCTGCTCGCTTTACATCTATCCTGTTTGCTCTTATGTTGGCATACATAGCCGGCGAATACAAAGGCATTGAGCCGCTGAGTGAAGCCCTGTAATTGTGCGCTGACCCAACTTCAACATACATTCCGCCCGGAACACCCGTGAAATCTTCGGGCAAAAATATAACCGGTCTTTTAATGTTTTTGTTGTATATGCCACTGATATTGAAATTAGGCAAAAGATTACCGCGAGATTCATCAAGCTGATATTGTGCCGAGACAGTTTCAAGCCCCGTAGCCTGAATGGCAGGGTTCTGCTCCAGGGCAATCTGCCTTGCACGCTCAAGTGTCAATACCAGTGTGTCGCTATTGCTATGTTGTCCTGAGACCATATTAAATGGAAATAAAAAATATACTAACAACAAAAAAGTAAAACCGTTAATATTAGTATTGTATAGCATTTTATTTAATATTATTGATTAATTTTATGAAATATAATGACGATGATTTTTTTTAAGCCCGAAATTCGAACAGCAATCTCCAAAACAGATCCAAAAGCCATATTTGAAAATATGATATTTCTATTGTTAATATTTTGACTTACACTTGTGCTGCTCAAAAGTTATTGCTTTTATTTGACATATATTTTTCAATTTTGTTTAATTTCTTTAGCATTTTATCCGAAGCGATACCTCTGCCAAAAATTCCCATCATAGTTTGAAATACTTCCGACCGGGAAAATCTGTCGGCCGGGAATGCATCATCATTTATGAGCAGGTTGATTTGTTCATGTAATAATTTGGAAACAATGTCAGCATTAAGGTCATGACGGAACAACCCTTTCTTGATCCCTTCTTTTATCATCCATACTTTAAATTCGATAGTATCGTTTTCCATTTTTTTCAGCTTATTTTTCCATATCTGCGGATGATACTTTTTGATGTCGGTAATAAAATTAGGGTTAATCAAATTAATTCTTACAGCTGACTTTCTGGTTATTTCAAGCATTGAATCAATTGTAAACCCGTCTTTGCTGAAGATCTCTTCCCTTTCTGATTTCGCTGTTTCATGCAGAGAATCAAGACATTTTACCAGAAGGTCATCTTTATTTAGGAAATGTTCATACAGGGTTTTTTTTGATATTCCAATTTCGGCAGCAATATCATTCATCGTAATACTTCTGACGCCATGTTTTACAAACAACTCCGTGGCGGTTTCCGTGATTCTATTATTTATATCCATGGGTGATTAAAGCTTTGCAATTCGTTACAACAGGGTGGCAATAAATTCGTCAATCTTTTTTAATTTTATATCAATATGGTTTAAAATGAGTGTGACCATCAATTTTTGTGCCGCGACCCGGTTTTTTGTTATTTTATCTGTTTCAATTTTTAAAATCCTCTTTAAATACACTTTTTGATAAAACGTTCAAAATTATAAAAACCTTGCAAACCTTAGCAGTTTTTTGGGATTTTTTAACATTATGCGAATAATTGTCATTATGTTCAACATCGGACAAGACTGTTCATTTTGGAACAATTAATTATTTAAATACAGTGATATCATTTTTGTAAATCATAAGCTTAATACTTAATATTCAAAATAATATCAAATTTGGTACAAAAATCGATCTAATATATTCAGGCAGATACTTTATTATTATTCAAAATAAAATATAATGTTGAAAAACTTTTTCAAAACGGCATTCAGGGTATTGTTAGCGAACAAGACTTTCTTTTTTATCAATATTTTGGGTTTGTCAGCGGGTTTGGCGAGCTTCATTCTGATACTTTTATTTCTTCAAAACGAGCTTGGTTATGAAAAGCATATTACTGATTCGGATCGTATTTACCGTCTTGTGGGGGTACAGCGTCCCAGCGGTATTGATGTTCAGCATGTGGCAATTACCAGTGGCCCATGGACACCGGCTTTAAGAGAAAATCTGCCGGAAGTTGAAGATGCGGTAAGGATGATGCCTGCCATGGCACATATATTTATTGTTGATGATGATAAGATCTTTCGGGAATATGATGTTTATTATACCGAAACTTCGGTTTTTGGGATGTTTGATATCAAACTATTGCGTGGAGATCCTTCAGCTGTGCTGGAGGAGCCTAATTCGGCTGTATTGTCGAAATCTATGGCTGAAAAATTCTATGGTACTGATGATGCCGTGGGTAAAACATTTCGCAATAACAATCTGTTGCATCAGGTTACCGGAATAATGGAAGATCAAAACAATAATTCTCACCTGGAATATGATATATTGATATCATATCCAACCATTGAAGAGCAAATCCCTGAGCTTAAAAACTGGGGTTCCAATTGGCTGGCTACTTATGTAAAACTCAAAGAAGGCGCTACACCCGAAAATACCGAAGAGGGTATTCATATGCTGGCTGATCAATTTATCACAGACATGGGTTTAGACGAAACCGTTCCGCGTCCTGAAATGTATTTACAACCTCTCGAAGATATTCATCTGCGCTCGGGGCATATCAGATTTAGTATTTATGACAACACAGGTGACATTAATACGGTGTACATCTTCAGCGTGATAGCGGTTTTAATACTTCTTATTGCTTGTATGAACTTTATCAATCTTACAACAGCGAAAAGCACACAGCGTATAAAAGAAGTGGGAATAAGAAAGACTCTCGGAGCTGACCGTAAAAAATTGATTGTACAATTTATTAGCGAAGCCCTGATAGTCGTGTTAATAGCTTTGACGATTTCGATTGCTCTGATTGAGATATTTTTACCCGAAATGAACAACTTGCTTGATACAAATATGCAGGTTTCATTTTTTTCAAACTGGATTTTTAATATTGGCTTATTGGGCATTTTAATTTTTGTGGGCTTGCTGGCAGGAACTTATCCTGCCTTTTATCTGTCGTCATTCCAACCGGCAGATGTGTTGAAAAATTCTGCCAACGATGGCAGATCATCTGCCGGGATAATGCGTAAAATATTGGTTGTTTCACAGTTTACGGTTGCTGTATTTCTTATTTTTAGTGTCTACATTATTTTTCAGCAAGTAAATTATATTAAAAGATCAGATTTAGGTATTGATTATGATAATGTGGTTATTTTGCCCATATATGAAAACAATGTCAGCGAATCAAAAATCATAAATATTAAAAATGAGTTAAAATCAAATCCCGGAATAAAAAGTGTAACGGCAGCTTCAAATTATAACGGAGTTTCGGGTACTCAGGGGCCTGTTACTGTTGCCGACACCGTTGAAACGGAGCTGATGGTCAGGTATGGTTTTGTTGACGAAGATTATTTCCCAAACATGAATGTTCCGTTTATTGAAGGAAGGAACTTTAGTAGTGAATACAGAACTGATCAAAGCCAGGCTGTAATATTAAACAAATCAGCAGTAAAAGCGTTAAACTGGGATGACCCCATTGGTAAAAGGTTTATAAATCGTTTTGTTGACACTCTTGATTATTTTACGGTAATAGGGGTAATTGATGATTATAATTATCATTCTCTTCGCGAGCCTATAGAACCGGCATTTTATTTATGGCGCCTTCAAAACTTCAGAACGATAATGGTAAGAGTCAACAGTGATGATGTAAAACAGACAATTAATTTTATTGAAGAAAAATGGTCTTCATTTTTTACTCAGTCTCCTTTTGTTCATGTTTTTGTTACCGACAGGATTCAAAGAATGTATCAAAATGAAGCCCACAGTCTCAGAATTTTCTTTTATTTTGCATTGCTTTGTATAATAATATCTTCACTCGGGTTATATGGTCTTACCGCATTTGTTGTGGAGCGAAAACGCAAGGAGATCGGGATAAGAAAAATAATGGGCAGTTCGGTTTTCGGTGTAATTGTTAATTTGCAAAAGGAATTTATCAAGCTTATTTTAATAGCATCGGCAATTGCAGCTTTACCTTGTTATTACTACATGCAAAGATGGCTCGACAATTATGCTTACAGGATAAGTTTAACGGTATGGGATTATCTGATTGCAATAGTTTTAATACTGATTATCGCTATTTCAACAATCTGTTACCACACCCAAAAAGCGGCCGTATCAAATCCTGTAGATGCGATAAAGTGTGAATGATCTCTGACAATCAAATTATGTTTTGTATTAAAAACACTTTGCTGGATGGTCTTCTAATCCTGGAAGTTTGTTATCTTATCAGTAACCTCAAAAACATAGCCGGGATATTCAAAAATAGATGTTACGGGTTCGGTTTCGCTTATTGAGTAACCCCATATACTTTCATATTCAACAGGATCATCACCCATATCTTTAATTTGATCAAGATAAGTTCTTATAGCCTTTGATTCAACTATGGTAAATTTACCCAACTTGTCAATTATAGGACTATGTTTACGGGTATGATCATGATCAAATTCAAGGATCCTCCTTCCATCTTGAGTTATGCCTATAACCCTGTATGTCATGCTTTTACCTACGGCCGGTAAGTTAAGCACGTTGCGGTCAGTTGCCATGAATGGAATATTTGCATCTTTACGCAACCAGTCAATCTTATCAACAATATTTTCAGCATCAATTGGAAATGTTTTTATTCTTTCCTTGTATTTCGAAGGGATTATGCCTATAACTTTTTCTTCCATCTGTTCCTGAACAGCCCTGGCATTTGTAGAAAATTTATAGCTGTTTTCTTTGTATCCTTTAACAGAAAACGTATAATACGGTATAACACCAATATCATTAAGCACTTTTCTTAATTTAGCAGTATGTCCTCTTCTTGAAGCTGCTGCTGTGAATACAAGCTGATTCGTAATTATCCATCCGGCTGAAGTAATTCGCCTGACAGCTTCCTTTGATTCGGGAGTAACTTCCATTGGTGACTGGAAGTGGGTTTGAATGACAAACTGTTTTATTCCGACAGCAGATGCCTTAGCTTTAAACTCAGCAAGAATGTTTGTCAAATTTTTTGTAATACGCTGTGGCAAGTATGCCGGCAATCTTGTACCAAGTCTGACACGCAACATTTCGGCATACTTTTCCCCATCTTTACGGTTTTCATTGGCTTTATTTTTTTTGAGAGCCACCTCATAAACACTATCAAGTATTTGCTTAAGTGATTCGTCTGAGTTCATCAGCGCATCGCCACCGGTGATCAGAATATCACGCAACTGAGAATCTTCTTCCCAATATCTCATAATTTGTTTTAGCTTCTCGCCCCATAGATGGTCAGGTTCAAGCTCTTTGAGGTTAAAGTTCAAGTTACCTCTCTGGAAGTCATACATTCTCTGGCATGATGCGCAAAGGCCACCACAGGCCCTGCCAACAGTATCCGGAATAAGAATGGCTACTTCGGGGTAACGCCTGTGAACGTTGGTTTTAGTTGGCAATATCCATCCGGCAGCATTTGGAATGCCCGGTTCAACCTCATCTTCTTTTTCCCAGGCAACTATATTACCATACTCTTCAATCAATTGTTTTGAATAAAACACATAGTATCGTATCGCCAGATCCTTACCCTTTGCAAATTCAGGTGCATGAACATTCAAAAGGGAAAGATAATAGGGATTAACGAAAAAAGGTATGCCAATCTTCTCTGCTTTATGCAGCAGATCCATTGTTTCATCATCAATAGTATAATCCAGCAACTCGTTTAACAAATCAGGGTTGCGCACGGCAAAACGCAAATGAAACCTTTCATCGTTCCACCATTCATGAACCAAAGAAACTTTTTTCTCATCACTAATAGTTTCAGGAAATTTAAACTCCGAACTTTTTATTTCTTTTTTATCAATCTTATCGGCGAGGATTTTTATTATACGTTCTTTATTATTTTTACGCATCTTAACAATTTCTTCCTCAAGACCGGAAGGGCACGTATCCATCCATTTTTCGATTTTTTTCATATCTGCTTCAGTCTTTTTATGGAAACCGCTTAGCTGTCTGAACAGATACATCATGTCTTCCATAAACTCCGGGGTAGCATCTCCTGTTTGCTCAATAGCAGCCATCCACAAAAGCCTGAAAGGATCATTTGTAATTTTCTCGCCTCGCAAGTTCAGATCTTCAAATTCTTTACCGGCGTTATCAATATAATCCAATATCCGTATTGCAGCAAAATCTTGCCATGACAACTTTTCCATTGCATGCCGACCTTGAGTCTCAAATTTGTAATATTTTAAAGCATCCGGCCTGGTATCAAGATAAATCATTACCCAGTCCCGTAATCCGGACTTCATCTCCTCATCAGACTCTGATTTTGCCACAATCTCTTCCAATTCAGGATTCTCCTGAAATAATTTTTCCAATAACTCTTGACTCCTTTTCGAAATTGCTGTTTTATCAATCGTCTTTGCTTCGTTCTTCAACATAATGATAATCGGTTTTATTATGATTCATTTTTCAAATTCAATTATAGTTTTTCAGAAAATTTTCCTCTAATCTTCAAATATACAAATTTTGATTTAAACTGCAAAGTATTTGATAAAAGGCTGTTGTGATACCGGTTTTTGATCAGTATTTTCTTATCCTTTGAAGCAAAGATGTTTTAAGTGATTTATCGCTGGAAATTATTACAATAAGAAAAATGACCAGGAGAGGGATGTTTATATAATAGTAGGGCAGTGGAATAAATTCAATGATCAGTGTGCTTAATAAATATATTGCTATTCCAAAAATGATATATGCCAATATTCTAAGCACATCATATTTTACCGGGTAATATTTTCTTCCTGTAAAATATGACAGCATGGTCATGGAAAAATAGCAAATCAATGTAGCCCATGCCGAGCCTACATAGCCGAATATAGGGATCCACCAGATATTAAGCAGGAGTGTTATCATGGCGCCCACCATGGCAAAAACAGCTCCGTAATGTGTTCTGCCGGTAATTTTGTACCATATTGAAAGGTTGAAATAGATTCCGAGGAACATATTTGCCAGCAGCAATATCGGCACTACTATCAATCCTTCGCGGAACTCTTCGCCTATGAAGTGTTGCACAATATTTATGAAAAGCATGATCGAGAGGAAAATGATCAGGCAAATAATCACGAAATATTTCATTACTTCACCGTACAATTCTCTGGCATTTTTCTCCCGTGCCTGAGAAAAGAAAAAGGGCTCGGCTGCAAACCGGAATGCTTGTATAAATATTGTCATCATTATTGAGATCTTATAACATGCGCCATATATACCTACTTGCGACATAGCTATATCCTGGGGCAGCATATATTTAAGCAACAGTTTATCAAGTGCTTCATTTGCAACTCCTGCCAACCCGCCAAGCAAGAGCGGTAAGGCATAGATGATCATTCGACGCCACAAAACCATATCGAAACGCCAGTTGGCTGATATTATCTGTGGCAACAATAATATTACTGTTGCAATACTGGCGATGAGGTTCGAGATAAAAATATAACCTACTCCTATTTGTGGGTCATAAACCGGGCTGATAATACCTGATAATACCGCGTAATCATTTTTTAAAACCCATGGACAAAAAACAATGAAAAAAAGATTCAGAGTGATGTTTATCCCAATATTAAGTAGTTTGATTGTGGCAAATCTTACGGCTTTATTCTCGGCGCGTAATTTGGCAAATGGGATAGAGCTTAAGGCATCGAGCCCTACTATAGCAGCAAGCCATCTTATATATTCAGGGTTTTGAGGATAACGTACAAGCGTTGCCAGATGATCGCTGTTGGAAAATACCAATATTATAAAAAACAACGAAGTTAAAAGTAAAGAAATAAAGGATGTACTATATACCGTGTCTTTTATCTCTCTTTCCTTTTCAGCATAACGAAAAAAAGCCGTCTCCATTCCATAAGTCAGGATTACTATCATGAATGCCACGTAAGAATACATCTCTATGAAAGTACCAAATTCCTGGGTTACAAATACGCGGGTATAGATCGGTACAAGAAGATAATTGAGCAATCGCCCTATTATACTGCTTGTGCCGTAAATAGCAGTTTGACCGGCAAGTCGTTTTATTGGATTCAGCACTGAATTGTTTGTTTTGATGCAAATTTGCAAAAATTAATCCATACATGTCCAAAAAATTAACCTCAAATTACAGGCTCGAAAAAAATTTTCATTTCCACAATTTCCGGGTCATTAATAATGAGAAAATTTTTCTAATTTTTCTGGATTCTTTAAAAGAAAAATAACATCTTTGTTTATTGAAAAAGCATAGGTGTTGATATTTTAATAGTAATTATTGATGAGCTAATAAATATTGACGTTATTAATAAACATCAAAAAAACAATGCATAAGCCAGGCCTGTTTTTGTTATTAACAGTTTTTTTATTTACAACCAGAACTTTTTCACAGCCTTGGTTTACCAAAGATGTTGATTATCATGGGCATTGCAAGGCTCATCTTTTTGATTTTAGCGCTAATTGTTCAGGCGGCAGGTCAGGCACCTATGAACAAAACCCCTTGCTTCACAAATACGATGTAAGTTTTTATAAGCTTGATGTTCATGTTGAGCCGAATAATCAATTTATTGACGGCATGGTAACAATTAAAGCGGAAGTAAGCTCTCAATCACTGGACACACTTGTTCTTGAGTTAAAGCATAATATGAATGTTGATGAAGTGTTGGTTAATAATGAATTATGCAATTTTGATCATACGGGAAATGAGATACATATTTATCCGGATGAGCCGTTTCAGGAAGGAGCATATTTCAAGGTTCAAATAATCTACTCGGGTTCTCCTGTTTCGGACGGTTTTTTTTCGGGCATGCATACCGGAACAACTCCTTACGGTGATCCGGTAATGTGGACATTATCCGAGCCTGTTAATGCCCGTCAGTGGTGGCCATGCAAACAAGTTCTTGAAGATAAGGCTGACAGTGTTCATGTGTTCATTACCACATCACAGCAATATATGACTGCGTCAAACGGATTGCTGAAAAATATCGTCCAGTTGCCGGATAATAAAGTACGTTACGAATGGAAATCAAATTATCCGATAGCTTACTATCTTATTTCATTAGCCGTTACTAAATACAAGGAGTATAATTTTTATGCGCCTTTGAGCAGTCCGGGTGATTCGGTGTTTGTGCAAAATTTTGTATATGACCATCCTGATGTGTTGCCGACACACCAGGTAGGCATTGACCGTACAAAATACTTCATGGAACTTTTTTCGCAATTGTATGGTGATTATCCTTTTTCGACCGAAAAATATGGTCATGCCATGGCGCCTATGGGAGGAGGTATGGAGCATCAGACCATTTCTACCATGAGCTCATTTGGTTATAATCTGACAAGTCATGAACTTGCGCACCATTGGTTTGGCAACAACGTTACCTGTGCCACATGGAACGATATCTGGATAAATGAAGGATTTGCTACATACAGTGAATACCTGGCAATTCAGCATCTTGAAGGGCAGGCTGATGCCGACAACTGGATGAAAAACACACATAATTCGGTTATAAGCAAACCTGATGGCAGCGTATATATTCCAATCTCTGAAACAACCGATGTCTGGCGGATCTTCAACGGACGCCTTTCATACCGAAAAGGCTCATCAATTCTGCATCTGCTCAGATTCGAAATTAATAATGATGAATTATTTTTTGATATATTCAGAGAATTTCAGGACAGGTTTAAAGACAGCGTTGCAACCGGCGATGATTTCAGGGAAGTGGTTGATGACCTGACGGCACAAAACTGGGAATGGTTCTTTGAACAATGGTATTACGGTGAAGGTCATCCCCGGTTTAATATCAAATGGTACCAGGAAAAAGATTCGGTATTCATTATCATGAACCAGCAGGGTTCGGCTGAAAATTCCCTATTTTTTAAAACATCTGCCGAGTTTAAGTTAATAAGTAATGATAAAGACAGCATCTTCAGGTTATTCCAGTCGGAAAAAGATCAAAGTTTCTCATTTTATTATCCTTACGAAATTTCCAAAATAGTTTTTGACCCGCGCGGATGGCTTTTTAAGGAATATGAATCGGAAGCCGCAGTTCCCGGTGAATTGAAGCCGCCTGCATTATCGGTTTATCCTAACCCCTTTACAACTCATATTTATGTAAAAGTTGACGGCATTGAAGAAAGCGGGGAATATTATTATATTAATATTTTCAATAATAAAGGACAAAAAGTTTATGGCGAAACAATTTCCCCATCAGGTACAAAAATAGAAAGCAGCTGCTGGAGCAGCGGATTATATATAATAAGCGTATCAGATAAGAAAGGCAATTATCATTACGAAAAGCTTATCAAAAGTTTTTGATCGTCATTAAATAAACTTGCTCTTGAGTCTTTAGCCCTGTAATGGTAAAGCTGGTTTTAGAAATACAGGATTATCTTTCCGGTTAAGGAGTTGTTGGTTTACCGTGTGCGAACTAACAGGGCCTGCTATGCTTAGCTTTATTTTTCTTCCATCTGTGTACGCATTTTGACTTTCCATTCCTGGTAACCATCTTCAAACAGCTCCGGATCGTTCATTCTAAGCCATGTGCCATATTTTACATAATCAGGAATATGCCCGCCGTTTGATTTTTTTTGTTTTTCAGGTATGCCCTGCTGGTTAAGGTGCCTTTCGTAAGCTATTTTACTGGGTCTTTCTTCTTTTTTGTTCATTTCGGGTTATGGTGTTTTATAGTTTTTATTTTTTATTAAATCCAAATGTCAAAATTTCTCTTTTACAACTTTTCTTTTAAATAAATCATATTGTATTGTTGTTTTTATTGTAGCCCTGACAGGAATCGAACCTGTATCTAAAGTTTAGGAAACTTTTGTTCTATCCATTGAACTACAGGGCCATAAACTCCTTAGTGCAAAGTTAACAAATAAAGCGGTTTTTTAAAAATGTTTTTGCCGGTTTTGGACTAACAGCCATTGTTTTATGACTAAAAAACAAAAAGCTATGTTATGACAGAGCCGTTCTCACAACTTTTGTCTGTTGTAACAAATTTTAGCCCTTCCTTATTATCGTTAGCCATCAGCAACATTCCCCCGGAAGTTATTCCCCTGATATTTCTCGGTTTCAGATTAACAATAACAACGATCTTTTTCCCTTCTAATTCTTCGGGTTTATAATATTCTGCTATTCCGGCAACTATGGTTCGAACATCAAGACCTGTATCGACCTGCAGCTTGAGAAGTTTTTTTGTTTTGCTGACTTTTTCGGCTTTAAGAATTGTTGCCGTACGTAAATCGAGCTTGCTAAAATCATCAAATGTTGCATCAGGTTTAATTGATTCGATATTGGGTTTTTCATTTTCAAGATTTGCCTGTTTTGCGTCACAGAGCTTTTTTAGCTGGGCTTCTACTTGCTTGTCTTCTATCTTTTCGAATAACAGCTGGGGTTTATTTAATTTATGACCTTGGGGAAGAATAACTTCTTTTTTTGCCGTATCCCAATTCATTTGGGAAATGTTGAGCATTTTTTTCAATTTTCCGGCGGTGAATGGCAGGAATGGTTCACTTAATACGGATAATACAGCACATATTTGCAAGCAACGGTTCAAAATGTTTTCTACTTTTTGAGGATCGGTTTTGTGGATTTTCCAGGGTTCTGCATCTGTAAGATATTTATTTCCGAGTCTTGCCAGGTTCATCATTTCACTCAAAGCCTCTCTGAAGCGGTAATTTTCTAAACTGCTTCCTATCCGATCTGCGAATCCGGTCATTTGTTTTATTATTTCTGTTTCTTTTTCAGATGGTTTTGAACCAGACGGGACTATCCCGTTGTAATATTTTTGAGTGAGTACCATTGTTCGGTTGACGAAATTGCCGTATATTGCAAGAAGCTCGTTATTGTTACGTGCCTGAAAATCTTTCCATGTAAAATCATTATCTTTTGTTTCGGGTGCTGCTGCACACAGCACATATTTCATCACGTCCTGTTTGCCGGGGAACTCTTTAAGATATTCGTGCAGCCAGACAGCCCAGTTACGTGATGTGGATATTTTATCGCCTTCAAGGTTTAAAAATTCATTGGCGGGTACGTTATCGGGTAAAACATAGGTTCCTTCGGCGTATAATATCACCGGGAAGATAATACAGTGAAAAACTATGTTGTCCTTACCTATGAAGTGTACCAGTTTTGTATCTTTATCTTTCCAATAAGGTTTCCAGTCGGTATCATTCATTTCTGCCCATTGGCGGGTTGCCGAGATATAGCCGATGGGTGCATCGAACCACACGTACAACACTTTGCCTTCGGTATTTTCGATCGGCACTTTTACGCCCCATTTCAGATCGCGCGTGACGGCCCTTGGTTTTAAACCGCTCTCAATCCACGATTTACATTGTCCGTAAACATTGGATTTCCATTTGTTTTTATTTTTTTCAAGTATCCATTGCTTTAGCATTGGCTCGTATTGATCAAGGGGAATGTACCAATGACGTGTTTTTTTCATTACAGGTTTATTACCGCTTAACATGGAACGCGGGTTTTTAAGCTCCGTAGGGCTTAATGATGAACCGCAGCTCTCACATTGATCACCATATGCCTTTTCATAATTGCAAACAGGGCATGTTCCTGTAATATAACGATCGGCAAGAAACTGCCTGTTCTCTTCATCATAGTATTGCTGAGTATCCTGTTTTAACAGCTTACCTTCATCGTAAAGCTTACGAAAAATCCCGGATGCTGTTTTATGGTGCAGCTCCATGGAAGTGCGGCTGTAAATATCGAAGGAAATGCCAAAATCCTCGAAGGATCTCTTGTTCATGTTGTGATATTTGTCTACTATTTCCTGTGGCGTTACTCCCTCATTGCGTGCTTGTATGGTAATGGGAACGCCATGCTCATCACTGCCGCAGATGGAAATAACATCCTCTCCCTTAAGCCTTAAATACCTTACGTAAATATCTGCCGGAACATATACTCCGGCAAGATGGCCTATATGAATAGGGCCGTTTGCATAAGGCAACGCCGAAGTTACCGTATATCTTTTGAACTTCTTGCAAGGTTTTGAATTTTGTTCAGCCATATGTTGATTGAGTAAAGATTTTTTGAAACAGGCAAAGTTAAAAATTTGCGGTTTAATTGGATATGTTAATCCTGTTTTTTGCCACATTCTTTTTTAATAATATCTTTTTTACAAAAGGTTTTATTAATTTTGCCAATTAAATAACAAGGAGATTAATGAAACAAGTAATATATATAGTCATTTGTTTGATGCTTTTCACTTCCTGCAAGGTTTTGACACCCGAACAGATGCTTCGTACTCCCCGGTCATATGAATATTCTGATATAAGCGAACTTAAGGAGGTTGAAGAATACCGTATTGCACCCAATGATGAACTTTTTTTCCAGCTCTTCACCAATGAGGGTGAAAAGCTGATAGATCCGTTGGATCCGCAAATACTTCGCCAGTCACACAGGGAGATCGTTTATCTTGTTGAACATGACGGAAAAGTAAAGCTTCCCGTTCTGGGTCGAATAAATATTTCGGGATACACTTTACGCGAAGCCGAAAAGATGCTTGAAAAAGAATATTCTGCATACTATAATCGTCCTTTTGTACAGTTGCGCGTTACTAACAACAGGGTCATAATTTTTCCGGGCGGTCGCGGAGGCTCTTCACGTGTGATATACCTTGAAAACAACAATACCACGCTCTTTGAAGCTTTGGCTATGGCAGGAGGAATAAAAGACGGTAAGGCTCATCGTGTAAAACTTATCAGAGGTCAACCCGGAAATCCCAAAGTATACAGGATAGATCTCTCAACCATAAAGGGCATTGAAAATGCAAACCTGGTTTTGCAAGCCAATGATATTATATATGTTGACCCGAGGGAAAGAGTGCCTGTAAGGATAATGGAACATGTTACACCGTACCTTACATTGGCAACAACATTGCTTTTAATTTATTCATTGATCAATTAATTACAATGACAAACGGTAAATTAAAGAAAATTCCCAGCATTAACGACGAATTTGACCCGAACCTTTTTCTTTTTATCACAAAAAAGAATATTCTGTTTTTGTTAATATTTATTGTTATTGCGCTGGCGGGTTCTTTCCTGTATATCAGATACACTCTGCCGGTTTATCAAACATCGGCGGTTTTGCAGATCAGTACCGAAGATCAGGCGAAAAGCATTTTCCCGACTAAAACATATTTCAATGATGATATTGCGAAGCAGGTCGAATTGATGCGTTCGCAGGTTTTTCTGAAAAGGGCTCTCGAAAGATTACCGCTCAAAATAAGCTATTATTCCAAAGGCAGGTTTATGAATTTCGAACTATACAGAAACACACCTTTTAAAGTTAATGCCAAAATAAATTGTAGTTCAATATATGGGGTTCCTATTTATATAGATTTTGTTGATGATAAAAGAGTGATAATATCTTATGATATCGATGACAAATCTTATAACAAACGTGAGATCCCGGCAGGGACATCCTCCGAATTCCCTGAAATGAAACTTGATGTTGAAATACTCAATATTAAAGCTATTGACGAACAGCAAAGCCTTTTCAGCAAAAATTCATATTTTTTTGTGATAAATAACCCCGGCGATATAGTGCCCAGATACATTAATAGCCTGAAAGTTAATGTTTTAAGTTCGGCCGCTAAAACCGTTCAAATTACATATGAAGGTAACAATGCTCACAAAGCATCTGATATTGTTAACTCCATTACGGAAGAATTCAGCATTTATGAGCTTGAGAAGAAAACTGAAAGTGCCAATAGAGTGCTCAATTTTATTGATTCCCAGCTTGACCTGGTTTTCGACAAATTATCCGAATCAGAAATTGAACTTGAAAATTTCAAACAAAAACACCAGATAGACGAAATAGTACCCTCTCCTCTTCCTTCTATTCAAGACCGTATAAATGATTTTGAGAACCAACTCGTTAAACTCGGCATGGAGGAAAGTATATACCGGGAGATTGAAAAAAATTTAAAGCAGGAGGAACAAACAGACATTTATAAGCTCGTTGCTATTTTATCGGGCAGTGAATTTCAGCACAATATTTCCAGGATGCTTTCGGGCTTGCAGGAACTTTTGTTTGAACGTGAAAAGTTGCTTTATGAAGTTACACCCGGCAGCCGGCAGATTGCAGCGCTCGACCATCAGATAGACATACAAAAAATAATGATAATAGGAAGTATAGCATCTTTAAAAAGCAATATCCGTTCTAAAAAAGATGAACTTAACAATAAAATCGATCAGTATGAACAATATATTTTGGATCAGAGAAGCGAATACAGTCATATTGAATTTAGCAGACTTCAAAGGATACATTCCATCAATGAACGTTTTTATAATCAGCTTATTGAGAAGAAAGCCGAACATTCCATTTCCAAAGCAGGTTTTGTTCCGCAAAGTGTAATACTCGAAAAGTCTCAAACACCTAACAAACCTGTTTCACCCAAACCACGGGCCGTTTATCTGAGCAGCCTCTTGGCGGCTTTTTTCCTCGGCTCCGGTATTATATTGCTCAGGTATTTGTTTTATAATGAAATATCATCAATTAACGATGTTGTAAAATATACAAATGCACCGGTCTTAGGAATGATACCCAGGTATAAAAAGGAAATTCCTGCCAACCAGCTTTTGGTTTTGAAAAAGCCAAAATCTTTAATAGCCGAATCTCTCAGATCAATACGTACCAATCTGCAATTTATTGACAACCAGCCGGGAAGTAAACTTATAGCTGTTACATCAACCGTTTCGGGCGAAGGAAAAACTTTTTTTGCTATGAACCTGGCAGGAATACTTGCCTTCAGCAATAAGAAAGTTATCGTGATAGACCTTGATATGAGGAGACCTAAAATACATCAGAGCTTTAACGTAAAAAACATTAAAGGTATAAGCACAATCCTTTCAGGTATTGACAAGGTCAGCGATTGTATTCAACCCTCAAAAGTCAAAAATCTCGATTTCATAACTGCAGGCCCCGTGCCACCTAATCCGTCTGAACTTATATTGGACAAGAATATGAACAATATGATCGAATCACTTAAAAAGGAATATGACTTCATAATAGTTGATACACCTCCTGTTGGCATTGTAACAGACGGAATGAATTGTTTGTTAATGGCTGATTATCCGGTTTACCTGTTCAAAGCAAACTACTCCAAGAGAATGTTTATCCAGAATTTAAACAGATTGATCTTCGACAATAAAATATCCCGCCTTTCACTGGTTTTGAATGCCGTAGGATATGAATCGTCCGGCTATGGTTATGGAAAAATATATTCATATGCCAGCCCTGAGAAACTGGGCTATAAATACGGATATTATGACGATGTTGATGACCGGCCGACAATAATAAAAAGAGCATTTAATAATCTGAAAAAGGTTTTCAATATTTAGAAGATGCAATAAAACCCTTATTCAATGATGCTCAAATACAACGAACTTAGTGAACTTAGCAAACCGATCTCACGGGTAATGAGAATAAACGGTCTTCCCGTTTGTAGGGGAATCGAAGTTAGTAATAAAGCATGAGGGTTCCGTCGGGCCGGATTTTCAACCCTCGTTTTAAAGACATACATTATTATAAATCAGGCTTTTAACCATATCTTATTCAGATGAAATTTGAAAAAACCCCAATTGAGGGATTATTTATTATCAAGCCGGAAGTATATGAAGACCAACGTGGTTATTTCTTTGAATCATGGAACAAAGAGGTTTTCGCTCAACATGGTTTTAACTGGGATTTTGTTCAGGATAACCAATCTTTTTCGGCAAAGAATGTCTTGCGCGGTTTGCATTTTCAAATACCTCCATATGAACAGGGAAAGCTTACAAGGGTGGTAAACGGAAGCGTTCTGGATGTTGCCGTCGATTTGATAAAAAACAGTAAAACTTATGGAAAACATTATAAAATAGTGCTTAACGCTTCAGAAAAAAAAATGTTTTGGATACCCCCGGGTTTTGCACATGGCTTTCTGGCACTTGAAGACAACAGCATTTTTTTATATAAATGCACAAAGCAATATAATAAAGAATCGGAAAGGACCATTTTATGGAACTGTCGCGCGTTAAATATCGATTGGGGCATTAAGAATCCCATAGTTTCACCAAAAGATTCAAAAGCGCCGTTGTTTGAAGAGTTTGAAAGTCCTTTTTTATTGTGAAAAAATATTGGTTGACTAATTATAAAACCCGAAAATTAAATGTTTTTGACAAAGCTTAACATCATTACCATTTATTGAGGAATGCTTTCCTGTGGTTTCATGTCTGGCAGGAATGTTTGTAATGCCTGACGATAAGAGGGGTGAACGGTATGTGAAATCTGAAGCTTAACATGTAATAGGTTGCTTATATCAAAAAAAACATTATAAACAACTTAATAAATAACGGCAAATAATAAAACAATAAATAAACATATTTATGTAATGGAAGAAAATCCGGGTTTGATTTACCTTATATTTTTTATTTCTGCATTGGCATTTTCATTTATCATTAACGGTCTGTTTCTGAAATTCGCAAAAACCCTGGGCATTCGTGGCAATAACAACAGAAATGTAATCAGATGGAGTACTGGTAGCAAGCCTTCACTCGGGGGTATTTCTTTTTATATTATATTTTTACTGACAATAATCGTTTTTGCTTTTCTTTCTGGTGATTTTCTGAATATTCAAACAATGGGGCTGTTCATTGCAGTCACACTGGGATTTTTGCTCGGGCTTTTTGATGATGCTTTTAATACCCGCCCCTGGATAAAGTTTTTTACACAAGTGCTTTGCGGGTTGGTTCTTATTGTTACAGGCACCAGCATAGAATTTTTCGGCAGCGACTATCTGAATTATTTTCTTACTCTTTTTTGGGTGGTTGGTATTATGAATTCCATAAATATGCTTGATAATATGGATGGCATAGCAGCAATAGTGTCTGTTTTTATCCTGTTATCAATGGTTGCCGGATTGTTTGTAAGGGGTGATCTTGCAAATCCTTCAATAATAATGATTATAGGTTCGCTTGGAGCTTTAGTCGGATTTCTTTTTTACAACTGGAGCCCGTCAAAAATGTTTATGGGCGACACAGGCAGCCAGTTTCTCGGAATATTACTCGCCGGCACCGGTATAATAGTTCTGTGGAACGGAACAGATGTTGGCGGAAATCATATGCTGAGCATGAATTTCATGTCTGTTGCAGTTGCTTTTTCTTTACCTGTAATTGATACTACGACAGTATTCATAAAAAGAATAGCAAACCGGAGATCACCCTTTGTCGGTGGTAAAGACCACACAACCCACCATTTGTCATATATCGGCTTGTCAGAAAGACAGGTAGCCCTGGTATTTATTGTTCTTTCGATATTATCACTTGTTTTTGCGGTTATTATTACCAGCTTTATCAGAAACTGGAATAATTTGCATGTTGCCGGTTTCGGTTTATACATAATACTGGTATTTACGGTATTATTCATAATAGCCAATAAGCCACCAAAGACCGGTTCTGAAAAATGATTTTTTTGGTACTTTTGTTAATTGCAGTTTGTTAGTAAACAGATAAATGTGCTTCAAGTTAAAATGTCTGTTAAGCATTAAAAATGGATAGTATAATTGCAAAAATCTGGCAAGGTCGTTTTCCTTCGAAGTCAGTTAATATTGGCGATGTGGGTTTGGGCGGCAAGCATCCCATAAGGCTGCAATCCATGACCAATACATCTACGTTAAAAATAGATGACACTGTTGAGCAGAGCCTTCGTATCATTGAAGCAGGTGCTGATTTTGTACGTATTTCCGTTCCAAACAAAAAAAGTGCTGAAAACCTTGGTGAGATAAAAAAACATATTCGGGTGACAGGGCATAACACTCCATTGATAGCCGATATTCATTACAATCCCGGAGTAGCTCTCATAGCGGCACGTATAGCTGAAAAGATCAGGATAAATCCGGGCAATTACGGCAGTGCACCATCCTTTGAAAGGCAGATAACCGGTAAAGACGATTATAACAGGGAACTGGAGCAGATCCACGAAAATATATCGCAGTTGCTTGTTGTTTGCAGGGAGTATGGAACGGTCATAAGAATAGGCACTAATCACGGTTCGCTTTCACCCCGGATATTGTACCGGTACGGCAATACCGCCGAAGGTATGGTACAGGCTACCTTGGAGTATATAAAAATATTCGAGGATCACGGATTCTATAATACGGTAATCTCTCTGAAATCAAGTGATCCATTGATTATGATCGATGCTTGCAGGAAAATGGCTGATGCCTTGATGAAACGAAAGGTGAAATATCCGATGCATTTGGGAGTAACTGAAGCCGGCTCGTCGGACGAAGGAAGAATAAGGTCGGCCGTCGGCATCTGTTCACTGCTTAACGACGGTATCGGAGATACCATCAGAATAAGCCTCTCCGAACCGCCTGAAAAAGAAATGCATTTTGCAGGGAAGATCGTAAAAGGATTTGAAAAAAGCTATATGATCAGCGAAAATGAAAAAAGCTATTTCCCTGAAACGGAAAAATTCATGATTACCACCAAATTACAAAAAAAGCTGCCAAACGTTCCATTCGAATACCCTGTCGTGATTTCAGCGCGTAACAATACAAATAGGCGTTACGAAAAAGAAAATGAGTACAAAACACAGGGCTTTCTGCCACCCGATTTTATATATTGTGAAAAACAGGTTGAAAAGACCACTCAAAAAATTATTTTACCTTATTCACTATGGAAAAAACAAAGTAATGACGGCATATATCCCCTTATAAACATACAAGATCTTAAAGAAGCCAAAAATATTAAATCAGAATTGAAATTTTTTCATGTTAAAACAACGGATATTTCTAAAAAAGATATTAAATCGGTATCGTCGGTAAAGGGAAATATAATAATTCTTGAAACAAGTTTTGGAACGTCCGTCAGGAACATAATTGCATTTTTAAACCGTGTGGTTACACATGGTCCTGTTCCTGTTATACTCAAATACAGTTCAGATTTGGATGATCGCCAAGAGCTGTTGGTGGAGCTGTCAAAGAAGCCGGGTTACCTGGTGGCTGAAGGAATAATTAACGGCTTGTGGTTAGATTCGGATGATGCCAATAAATACCATGAAAATACTATGCTTGCATATTCACTTTTTCAGGCTGCGGGAAAACGTATCACGACCAACCGATATATATCATGTCCGACATGTGCCAGGACACCTTTTGATTTACAACAAATAGCCGAAGAAGTAAAAAGAAATACGCAACATTTCAGGGGTTTGAAAATTGCAGTTATGGGTTGTGCCGTCAACGGACCCGGCGAAATGGCTGATGCAGATTACGGTCTGGTTGGCGCCGGGAAAGGGGAAATTCATCTTTATAAAAAACAACAAATAATGAAAAAAAATATTGAACCACAAAGAGCAGTTTCAGAACTTGTGAACCTTATTGAGAAGTCGGAAGCATTGAAGAAAAATTAACTTAAAACCATAGAACTACACAAATGTTGTCTGTTTGTATTCCTGTTTATAATTTTAATTTAAAGCCCCTGGTAAGCTCTCTTCACAAACAGGGTAAAACCCTGGGCGTTGCGTTTGAGATATTGCTGGCAGACGATGATTCGGATGATCATTATAAAACAGTCAATCAGCCATTGGATAGCCTCGAACATGTCAAGTACCTTCAACTTGATAAAAACATAGGACGCGCAAAGATCAGGAATTACCTTGCCGAAAAAGCCGGTTACCCGTATCTGCTTTTTATGGATTGTGATTCGATGACACCCGATGATGATTACCTCATGCGATATATTTCCTATTGCAAAGGCAGTATTATTGTTTGCGGAGGAAGAACTCACTATCCAACCCCCGGAAATGAATGCTTCAGGCTTAGATGGCGCTATGGAACAAAAAGAGAAGAAAATCCGGCTTCGCTGAGAGAAAAAAACCCTAATAATTCTTTTATGACCAACAATTTTTTGATCAGCAAAGACTTATTTAAGAAGTTTTGGTTAAATGAGGCAATTACAGGCTATGGTCATGAAGATACTTATTTCGGTTATCAACTTAAAAAGAACAAAGTACGGGTAATTCATATAGACAATCCTTTGATACATGTCGGCCTGGAACCTTCACAAGTCTATTTGGCTAAAACAAAAGAAGCAATAAATAATTTATTGCATATATATGAAATTTCCGGTTATGACCCGGATCTTGCTGAAATGGTAAGTTTATTAAACACTTTCCGCAAGATTAAGCGATGGAATCTTTCGTTTTTTATGCGTTTTTTCTATAATATGTTTAATGGCTTAATGCAAAAAAATCTATTGGGATCTAATCCTAAACTGTGGATATTAGATCTGTATAAGCTAGCCTATATCTGCAAAATAGATTCACAATGAAGTTTTTAAACAAAGCCAAAAAAGCTTTTGTTTTAAATGCTACGGGCAATATCGGTAAATAATTTCTCCAACACTTTTTTATTAATAAGCCACATCTTTTTTAAAAAAAAAAACATATGCCGGCTACCATGGTTATTGGAAATTATGTTTTACCCATAATCTGATTGGCGTGTTTTTGAGTAAAAATACGGATTGTGTCATAAATTTTTTGGTGAAAACACTGTTTCTAATAAAATATTATTTCGTAATTTTGCGAAATAACGAAATGATTTTGTAATTTTGTCGTTAACAAATCTAAGAATATGTCTGAAAAATTCCAATACAGCAATGATATTATCCGTATATCAAAATTTGCCAAGGCATTGAGTCATCCTGTCAGGGTTTATATTATTAAGAAATTGTCAGGAATGAATACCTGTTGTTACAGTTGTGATATCGTAAAAGAGCTGAAAATTGCACCTTCTACCGTATCGCAGCACCTGAAAGAGCTCAAATATGCGGGATTGATACAGGGCATAACAGAAGGGCCGTTTATAAAATATTGTATTAACCGTGTGAACTGGGGAAAAGCAGGTTATTTATTCAGGGAATTTTTTGGAGAACTTCCTGTTGAAGAAGGAGATATTTGTGATATTAAATTAGCTGAAAATAATAAAGATATTGAATAGCCTTGAAAACCAATATATTATTAAACTTAAAAATGTTATAAAAATGAAAAATTTGTTCAGTTTATTAAGCGTGATATTAATAGGGTCGTTTTCTATAATGGGTGCATTTGCTCAAGAAGGACAAGATAAAGCAGATGGTCCCAAGTTTGAGTTCAAAGCAGAAAACAATCGCATTGATCTGGGTACTATGCATATTGATGCTATAGAAGAGGTCAATTTAGAAATTGAATTTGAAAACAAGGGCAATAAGCCTCTTATTCTGTCAACGGTAAGAGCATGTTGTGGTACACAAGTGAGGAGTTATACCGAAGAGCCTGTAAATCCGGGCGATATCGGAGTTATCGAAGTATTTTTCCGGGTTGCACCACGCCCACACAACATTAATCGTTCAGTGTTAGTTATGTCTAATGATTCTGCCGGGCGAAAATTGCTCAGAATAGGTGGCAGAGTTGAAGAAAAATAACAATATTAAATTAATAAAAATCTTTTGTTAGTATGACTATAAAAATATTGACCTGGGTTGCACGAATTGTATTTGGTGTAGCTTTTATATTTGCCGGATTCACTAAAGCCATAGATCCCCTGGGAAGCGTTTATATCTTTGATGATTATTTTGTTGCTTTCGGAATGGACTGGCTAATGCCGTTATCATTACCTTTGGCAATAATATTGAACACTTTGGAATTTGTTGTGGGTATTGCCATTTTGCTTGGGCTTAAGATGCATTTAAGCGCCTGGGCAGGTTTATTATTCATGATCTTCTTTACCCCACTTACACTTTATATTGCTATTACCGATGCAGTACCCCACTGTGGATGTTTTGGGGATGCATGGGTAATTACAAACTGGGAAACATTTTATAAAAACCTGATTCTGCTTGCTGCTACGATCTTGATTTTTATACAAAAAGATAAAATACAGCCATTATGGTCTCATAAAAAAGATTGGTGGCTGGTTGGCGGCTTTACAATTCTTGCCGTATGGTTATCGATTTTTTGCTTGCGAAACCTTCCTGTTATGGATTTCAGGCCGTGGAAGGTAGGCAATGATATTACGCAACAGCTAAAACCTGTACAAGAAGGAGAATCTGAGTTTGTTTTTGTTTATGAAAACACCAAAACCGGTGAAATGAAAGAATTTGAAATGGATGATTTGCCTTCTGCTGAAGAGGGATGGGAATATGTTGACAGAAAAGAGATTGTAATCAGAGAACACATACCATCACCTATTGAAAATTTTGATATTCGTGACGAATATGAAATTGACTATACCGAAAAGTTTATTGGAAACCCTGATTACCAGTTTATAGTTGTTGCTTACGACCTTGGCACAACCAACACTAAAGCGTTTACAGAAAAGATCAATGACATTGCAAATAATGCAATTGAAGATAGTTACTCGTTTATTGTGCTTACAAGCAGCTCTTTTGAAGAAACAGACTCTTTCCGTCATGAATACCAAACACCTTACGATTTTTACCAAAGCGATGAACGAGAGCTGAAGACCATAGTACGTTCAAACCCTGGGCTGGTATTAATGAAAGACGGAATAGTTTTAGGGAAATGGCACTATCGTAATATTCCTGCCTATGATGATATCGAAAATGAATTATTGCAGTAGAAAGAGTAATTATTTTAGAACGAATATGTTTAACCAATAATTTTTTTGATTATTTATGACGTAAAATTACGTCAGTTAAAAAATATGACGTATATTTGCGTCATATTTTCCTCACCCTAACCCTCTCCAAACCGGAGAGGGGATAACTGTGGGAGAGTTTAAATTCTCCAAACCGGAGAGGTTTTGAGGTGAAGAAAGTTTAATTACTCCAAATTTGAGAGGTTTGGATGAAGAAGGTTAATCTTTCCAAAATGTAGAAGGAGTAAGGATAATAGTGCTATTGCTATGCAGAATGGGTGTAATAAAACAGGGTAAATGGACTTTAAATTGGAGAATTTCCGGGTTTAACACTTTAATCTACTCTTATTTCGTAGCGAAGTGTATCAGATGCTTGTGAATAATTGGGTGAGAGTAAGAAAAAATTAGTAACATAAAATTTATGAACATGAGCATATTTTATTGTAAAAATTGTAATCGGGATTTTGAAATTACTGATCCACAAAAAAAAGAATACAAAGATCCGGTATACGGATATTGCTGGAAGTATATTGCATTTTGTCCAGGCTGTGAAGCTGAATGTTCAGAAAAACCAACGCCAAAACCGGGCAAAAAGGAACAATCTTCTTCCGGTGAATTTCCTCCCGGATGTTGCCCCGGTAGTGGCTGTTGCAGTCTGTAAAACAGGAGAGCCTATGATTTAATATAAATTTAAATGATTATCGAAACAAAATTTATCGAATATGGCTTCAAATATTAAAAATAAGTCTTTTGACAAGGAATTGTATACTCGTGCTTCTTTGTTTAAAGCTTTAGCACATCCTGCCAGGCTCGCAATACTGGAGCACCTGGCTGAAATTAAGACTTGTATTACCGGCGATATTGCCGAGGAATTGCCTTTAAGCCGAACTACTGTGAATCAGCATTTAAAAGAGCTAAAAAAAGCGGGGCTTATACGTGGAACGGTCGAAGGTGTTAAAACAAATTATTGTCTGAATCAAAAAGCTATAAATAAGTTGAAATTGGAAGTTAATGAATTTTTAAATAAGATGGATACCAATATAAAATGTGAATAGCTGAATGTGGAGGTTTGAAACAGACCTGATTAATTAAAAGAATGGCGACCTTATATGAAAAGGTTTTTGTGGAGTATGGATTTATAAATGCTAAAAACCAACTAGAACTATGAACAACGCACAATTTTATTTCGCAAGGCCGGCAAATGAACCGGTGTATTCCTATTCCAAAGGAACAGATGAAAGAATTGCATTGGATGAGGAACTGAACAAACACAGCAAACAACAAATTGAGATCCCGCTGATAATTGGCGGCAAGGAAATTTATACCGGCAAAACCGGAAAAGTTGTTTGCCCGCATGATCATAATAATGTCCTGGCAACCTATCATAATGCTACTGATAAGGAAGTCAACATGGCCATTGAAGCAGCTATGAAAGCTCATGAGTATTGGGCTACAATTAGCTGGATTGAAAGGGTTTCAATAACTTTAAAGATAGCTGAATTGATCTCTACAAAGTACAGGTATCTTATGAATGCCGTGACTATGCTTGGACAAGGCAAAAATGCCTATCAATCTGAGATTG
>PWJZ01000043.1 GCA_003559855.1 Bacteroidales bacterium | reverse complement strand
AGCCTGATTATCTGATAGTTATAAACAATTAACAGAAAGTTATTAACAAAACTTGAAATATTTATTGCTTTTTGCTTTTATTCAGGGTTAAAATATTAAAATTTAATTTATAGAAGTCCCCTAATGATATGTTCACCGCTGTTAGCATCTAATTCAACACCAGGCAAAATAAATATATTTTTTTCCTTAGAATACTCTATCGCATAGTCAATAGCGATTCCAGTGTTGTGGTCTGTTATCGCAATTACTTCTATTCCTTTCTCTATTGCCTTATCTAGAAACTCTATAGTAGCCTTTTTAATACTTTCTTTTTTGCTTTCTAAATTTAAAAACCAAGAATTTTTAATGGGCTGAACTTGTAAGTCCCATTTTCTCCAAATTGAACCTTGAGAGAAGTTTTTATTTTCCATAACTGTTATGTTTTTTTATTATAATTTCATTTGTTTTGAAATCAATGCGTAAAACTTTAATCAAAAGGGCCATATAAAATTCGTCTTATTTGTAAATATTTAAATCTTTACTGCTAAAAATCAAACAATCGTTTCGTTTTTCAAATAGTTTTATTAACCAAACATCGGGTTTTATTGCAAATTCAATACCGTTCCGTTACTTAATGAAATTGCATCAATCCGGTTTTACACACCCCCGCTTTCACAAAATGCATCTATTATTTCAACCCCTTTTCAATAACTTCTATATCCTCTTTATTCAACCCATAAAGTTCATACACCAACTCATCAATCTTTTTTTCAGAATGGCTTATGGCTCGCTGGATTTGTTTGAGGTTGGTGGAAAGGGTAGTGGTTTGTAGTTGTTCATATAATTGTAGTATTTTATCTACATATTGGTTGATTTTTAATTTTGAGTCTTTATTTTTTCTTGAACAAATTTTTTTTACAGGTAAGCGTGCCAGCTGGTTGGTTCTAATTTTAGTGAAAGCTCCTTTTGTGAGATTATATGCAATCAATTTAATATAAAAGGTTGCAAAACTTGAATTTATAATGCCAAGTAAAAATTTAAGTTCCTCATAATCAAAATTTTCTTTTGGATACACCGAGTATAATGAGCTTATCGGTTCTTTGAATATGTGTTGTATTTTTCGTTTTGTGTTTTTGTGCGGACGTCTTTTACCACTTTCAATGTAACATAGAGTCGCTATATTAATACCAGTATATTGTGCCTATATTCTTGGGCTAAAAGGCAAGGAAAATAAGTCATTTTTCGGTATATTGCCGTTTTATCGTTCTGTTTTGCCTGCTGGCGGCTGGTTTGGTAGAAAAATTACTTTAGAGGAATTTTGACTACATCGTTTCTAAAGTTTCTATACTCATCATAAAAATCAGCATACTCGTGCGGCGGAGGAACACCGAGTTCAAAAAAATAATGACAAAGAGTAATTTTGGAATATTCTTTCAACTCTTCTATTTGACATACATGTAAGTTTATGGAATTCATTACCCAATAAACATTATCTTCCATATGGTCAAATGTACAGCCATATTTCTCCAGATGATACTTTAAGTCTTGAAAATTCATTATTAAGATTTAATTTGTTCCTCAGTATATTCCATATCTTCGTTGCGCATCCTTTCAATAAAGTATCTGAAATTTCTCATTATATTAACTTTAACTTCCTTCATTGAATCTCCTTGAGCGCAAACGCCAGGAAATTGGTTAACAAAAGCAAAGTATTTTTTTGCTTCTACATCATTAATTATAATACCTTTAATCTTCATGATTTTTAATTGTTTTGAACAAAATTAATGTTAATTATTAGAACATCAATCAAAATAGTTAGCTAAAATAAACAATTATTGTTTTATTTAACGTAAAAATAATAAATAAAGTAATACAAAGTAATACAAAAAAAGTTAAAAATCTATAACAATTCTTAGAAATGTGGCTGGTTTGGCGAAGTAATGGGCTGAGTAAATTATTTTTATAATGCTTTTTTAATCAAATCTTCAAGTTTAATTTCGGCGATATTATCATATTGTTCTATAACTCTGCTAATCTTTTCAACGCTTTCTTTCTTCTTATACCCCAAACGCATTAAAACAGCGATAGCTTCTTGTTTTATTTCTTCTAATTTTTCCTTTTCTTGTCTTTCCGCTTCAAGCCTTTCCTTTTTTTTTCTTTCTCTTTCTAATCTTTTGGCTTCAAATTTTAATCTTTCTTCTTCGTGTTTTGCTCTTTCCTCCTCACGTCTTGTTATTTCTTCTTCCTGTCTTTTCAACTTTTCTTTTTTTAATTTTTCCGTTTCCAGCCTTTTCTTTTCTTGTCTTTCTTTTTCTAATTTTTGTAATCTTTCCTGCTCCTGCTTTTCTTTTCCATATTCAGCTATTATTGTTTTGTATTTTTCAGTTCTTGTTATTAATGATATTATAATTGATAAAATCCCAATAATTAGTGATACAATAACTGCAATTTTTAAAATATCTGATAACTCAAAATCGATAGTTAAATCAAAAACAGACAATAAGAACACAGGCAAAAAGAACGCCAGCATAAAAACTATAAAAACTATTTGCCAAGTAAAACAACCAAAAGAGGGCTTGGTGTAAAATTTTTTATCTAATCCCTTTTCTTTTAATTTTTTTTCTTTTGTATTAATGTTGTTTTGTGCAATAATAAATAATACTAAGTAAATTAAACCTAAAAATAAGATTGCTATTCCCATTTCTTAAATATATTTTCCACAAATCTAATAAAAATAAAAAACCCTGCCGGCAACCAACCAGCAGGGAACAATCCCATCTAACCGTAGCTGAAATCACTATATTTTGGAAAGATGTTCATCAAAGATAATATTTTTTAGTATACAACAAAATAAAAAAGTCCCGCCAGCAGCCAAACCAGCGGGACATCCAATTAAACTTAACCAAGAATTGTTATAAAGTATGACAAATAAAATGAAAATGTTTTAATCCATTAACAATTTATTAAAATCTTCTTGAGATACTTCAAAATACTGTCTTTCAAAAATTTTAAAAGAAGGGGGGCGGGAAAAACTGTCAGGTACTTGAAATCGTATGTGTTCATTATCGTCAGCTAACCTTACTCTCCAATAATTAGACATCATTCCTTTTCTATTATGGTCTATATCGGTTTGTATTTTATTTAGTACATCTCTTTTGCTTTTATCACAAGCTGCTAAATGGTGAGAATCTCCTGATATCCATTCTAACCAACATCTTGCATCTCTATCAATATATGCTGAATTTTTAGAAACCGATATTTCAGCTTTAATACTTATTTTTCTATTATCAGGACTAATATTAAGTAATTTCAAATATTCATTTTCGTCGAAAACATAAGCATAAAAAGAAGACCAAGTACGCCAATCTTCTTTAATGTGTCTGTATCTATAATGACCTGTAAGTTTTGAAACAATAAGTACATAATATATGTTATCATTGTATATTAATTTTGCAAATTGCATAGTACTAAATATGTTGTGTGCGAGATACCATTCTCATTGATGGTGTTCTATCATCTCTATCTCTTAAAACATTAATGTTTTTCACCCATCTTCCGTCAGTTTCATTGTAATACCAACCATCTGCTTCTTTTAATACTTCAGAGTATTTTGAAAAAGATATTTGCCCCCTATCAACCCGTTCCTGACCGAATACGTCATTACTATACATTATAGTAATACAAATAATTAAAATTAGATTTTTTAATAATTTTTTCATAACTTATACATTTAAGGCGTATTCTAAAAATTCATTTTTTCTAATTTGATTCAAAAAACTGCAGAACCCATTTAACAATTTTTTTGAATCATCACAAAAATAATTCTTTTTATATTACCAAACAAAAAAATTTGCCAAAGAAATTAATCCCTGGCAGGTCTTGTAAAAATAGCTAAACCACACGTTTAACAAGCGATAAGACTATTATAAAATATTACCGCATCGAAGCCACCATTTTGAAAAACTTCCGGGAATCCATCTTCCCAGTCAAATGCGTTAATCTTTTTTATTTGATCCGGAAACAGGTATAGTTGATTATCGTAAAAATCAGGAGCAATTAGGGAGTTTCCGCATTTGATGTTGTTGCCGAGGTTTGGCAGTACTCTTTCGTGAAACATTTGCATCTGCCGGCTTATGGATGCCTTTGTTTCGCCTTCCATTGCTTTGAGTAACAGGTTCAGCTTCGATACTTCCACAGCTTGTGGGTCAATGTCTACGCCAAAGATATTATTGAGCAGTATCTTTTTTTTCTCGGCTGTGGTCAGATTACCGTCGGGTGTCAGCGGGCTTTCTTTTTTCTTCTTTGGTGGGTTTTCGGTGTAGTATTGCAGGTGGCGGTTGAGCAGGTACTGGTATGCTCCGATTAGAAATGAACCTGAGCCGCAAGCAGGGTCACAAATCTTTATCTTTTCAATCTGTTTGGGTGTTTTGCCTTCGATAAGTTTACCCACGGTGTTTTCCACAATGTAGTCAACTATATATTTGGGTGTGTAGTAAACGCCGCCTGCTTTTCTTACCTCCGGCTTCTCTTCAATTTTTGCAAAATGGGCAGGGGTAAGACGGATGGTCTTGCCAAGAAATCGCTCATATACAATGCCAAGGATATCGGCAGGCATAACAGAGAATTCATATTCGCAATGCGGATAGTAAAGTTCTTTAATTATGGTTTTAAAAACCTTGTTATCTATTATAAGACCGGGAGTTGTCTTATCCTCAACAAAGTCAAACAATCCTGAATCATATTTTTGGTCAGCTATATGAAAAAGTTTGAAAAGGTTTTCGTATACATCTCCTTTTTCTGCTGCTTTTTTTAATTCTCCGTACTGTTCTACACCCCTGTCTTCGCACATGCGGAGAAATATTATACGGTCAATGATTTTTTGTACAGCATAGTTTATTTCGTCTTCATTAAGGGGCTTGTTTCGCAATGCAATCGTTGTGGCAAGATAGTTGCGCCATTGCTCGATAGACTTTAAAAATTCATCATCAACGGTTGCCGTTCCTTTTTTCTTAGTGTCGCTGACAACATATTTATCGAACCGTCCTTTAAGAACGCCCTCTTTGGAAAAGGTTTCCCAGATAAAATCAAACTCCTTAAGGTATTTATCGCAGGTGAGGTAGCTGATCCTTGCAACGGCTGCTTTGTCGTTTTGCTTTGGCTTTTTGGAACAGTCGTAAACAGCAAGTTCTTTGAAGTTGATAACTATAGACACCGGTATTTTAGCGCTCCAGCCGTATCGTCGAACCTGAAACGCCGGTGCACCGTCCATTCTGATGTTTATCGAAGGCTTTTTAGCATCAACAAAGAATTTGCGTTGCCCATAAACAGTAAAACAATAGTCGGGTGCTCTTGTGGCACCGCCAATCTTTATTTTGTCTTCGTGTATGACTTCACGGTAGGCTTCCGCATATCCCTGCTCATTGTCCATATCCCAGCCCAAAGCTTTGAAAAAGGGATTGATATAGTCCACGCGCGTCTGAGACTCGTTGTAGCTGCCTTGACTGTATTGCTCAACATGTTCGCTGAATCGTTCAACAAGTTGTTTTATTTTTTCATATGCCTGTTGTTTAGTTTGTTTCATTCAGGGGTGATGTCAGGGTTTCTTAATAATGCTTATAATCCATACCTTTTTTTGTAAAGTTAATAAATATTCAAAATATGTGAGTCAAATATTCTGTCTTTCCGTTGATATTGCAGATCATCAATGTTTATGTTTACCATAGCCTGAAATCTTAATAAATCTATATTTCTCTTTTTTTGGAATTGTTTTATTTTCACTGCTGTCCGAGCCTATAAATTACTTCAACGCCCCAAACAAAACATCCGCGGGGTGCAATGCTTTTCTTCCTGTTCCGTTGAGGATCTGATGCCGGCAGCTTGTTCCCGGTGCTGCAATTAACGCATCGGTTTCTGCCCGTCGTATTGCAGGGAACAGTTTCAGCTCTCCGATAGCCATGCTGAGATGATAATGCTCCTTTTCAAATCCGAAAGCACCCGCCATGCCGCAGCATCCGCACTCAATCTCCGTTACTTCATAACCCCTTGGTATTGAAAGCATCTTTTTAGTGTAAGAAACCGATGATAAGGCTTTCTGATGGCAATGTCCGTGAAGGTAAACCTTTTGCGTTTTCCCTGTAAACAAGTCATGGCTTATTTTGCCTTTTTCCAGCTCACTGCAAATAAACTCGTCAATAATAAAGCTATGATCTGCCAGTTTAACCGCTTTATCCTCTATTTCAGGGCTGCATAAATCCTTGTATTCGTCTCTTAAACAGAGTAGAGCTGAGGGTTCTATGCCAATAACCGGAATATTTTTTTCGGAATAAGGATATAGAAGCTCGATGTTTTTATCCACGACAGGTATTGACTTCGTCAATAATCCATATGACATGCATGACCTTGCACTTTCTTTATGTTCAGGCATTAGAATATAATATCCAAGCTTACTGAGAAGCTTACAACCGTTTATTCCGGTTTGGGTATCGTTATGATTGGTGAACTCGTCGCAAAAAAGGACAATTGCGTTGTTGATATCTTTATTTTGATTTAGATCATCCAGGTTTTTCTTTGCCCATTTTCTCAGGCTTTGTTTGTTAATCAGCGGCAGGGGTCGCTCTTTTGCAAAGCCGCATATCTGTTTAATAAGAGATGAGAAAGGCTTTGTTTTCATGAAAAAGTTAAACACATCCGGTGCAATACCTGCAATTTTGTTGAGTTTATCATAATTTGTGATGATTTTCGACCGCAAACCCATTGCATTGGATTCATAATAATGTTGTAAAAACTCGGCTTTGTATTTTGCCATATCCACATTTGAAGGGCATTCAGACTTACAGGCTTTGCATGAAAGGCATAAGTCGAGTATTTCTTTTATTTCTTTATGGTCGAAGGGATTTTTTTGGTTTGAGTTTGAAATAAATTCACGCAGTATATTTGCCCTGGCTCTGGTAGTGTCATGTTCATTGGCGGTGGCGTGATATGAGGGGCACATGACGCCATTTACGGATGGTGGTTTGCGGCAGTCGCCCGATCCGTTGCATTTTTCTACTCCTCTGAGAAAACCACCCGATTCCGGATACCTGAAAAAGGTCTTTATTTTTGGGGCGGGTTTTCCCGGTGTGTAACGCAGGAAAGACTTCATGGAAGGAGTATCTGTAATTTTACCGGGATTGAGGATATGATGGGGGTCCCATGTTTTTTTTAACAGTTTAAGAGTTTGGTATATTTTATCTCCCAGCATCAGTGGAATAAACTCACCTCTCAGTCGCCCGTCGCCATGTTCACCACTCAGAGACCCTTTGTACTTTTTCACCAGATGTGCTGTTTTGAGGGCGATATGATAGAAGCGTTCGACATCGGCCGGGTCTTTAAGATTTAAAACAGGTCTCAGATGCAGCTCTCCGGTGCCTATGTGTGCATAATAGACACATTGAACATCAAGGCTTTCAAGTATTGTTTTAAGTTCGGTTATAAATTCGGGCAGTGATTCAACACGTACGGCGGTATCTTCAATTACCGGCACCGGACGGGCATCACCGGGCACATTGCTCAGAAGACCCAGGCCGGCTTTGCGTAGCGCCCATACTTTGTTTATGTCGGCGCCGTACAGCAGAGGATAGTGATAGCCAAACCCTGCTTTCCGCAAATCATTTATCATATCACGTGATTTGCGTTCGGTAATTGCAGTGTTATTTTCAGCAAATTCGACTACCAGTATGGCATGAGGGTCGCCCCGGATAAAAAAGCGGTTTTTTGCCTGACTGCGATTGGTTTTGGTACAGTCGAGCACGATCTTATCAATCAGCTCTACTGACACGGGCTTATGCTTCAATACAACAAGGTTAGCCTGAAGGGCATGTTCAATAGAATCCAGATGAACACAAACCAAAGCTTTTTGCGGTGGAGGCAGCTCAACCAGGTTAAGCTTTATTTCCGTAAAAACCGCCAGGCTGCCTTCGCTGCCTGCCAGCAACTTGCAAAAGTTAAAATCATCACCGCCTGCAGAGAAAACATTACTCTGCAACAGAAGGTCGAGTGCATAGCCGGTATTTCTTCTTTTTATTCTTTTGTCGGGGTACTGGCGTTCTATCTCTTCCCGAAGGCTTTTGTCTGACAGGATTTCAAAAATTTGTTGATACAATCGGTTTTCGAGGTTATTTCCGGCACATTTTTTCCGGAACTCATCTATTGAGAGTGAGGTGAAGACAACAGGGCTGGAGTCGCTCAAAAATCCTTTGATCTCAAGGGTGTGGTCGCGTGTGCTGCCATATATCATGGAATGAGACCCGCAGGCGTTGTTGGCAACCATCCCGCCGATCATACAACGGTTGGAGGTAGAAGTCTCAGGTCCAAAGAACAACCCGTAAGGCTCAAGAAATGCGTTCAGCTCATCCAGGATAACGCCGGGCTGCACCTTAACCCATTTTTCTCCGGGATTGAATTCAGTGATCTTGTTCATATATTTGGAAAAATCCAATACCATACCATGCCCGACGACCTGACCTGCCAGCGAAGTGCCCGCAGTGCGCGGTATCAGAGGAATGCCGTTTTCACGGGCAAAGGTTATTAAAAATTTAATATCACGTTCCGTTTTCGGCCAACATACAGCCAAAGGTAATTCACGATATACCGATGCATCGGTAGCATATATCAAACGAGATGAAATATCTGTGAATATGTCGCCGTCAAGATCAGATTTAAGGCTGTCTGGCGCAGGACTGTCATATACTTTGTTCATCATATGTTCGTTTTAGTACTCCTATTATAACTCTTTCTAAGTTATTTATGTGCTCATATTATATTATCTCATTTTTTTAGTTTTACTGCTAATTGTGTAAATGTTTGGTTATGTTAAAATTGAAAATAGTATTGAAGTAGAAAATAGATTTTCCATTACCATTTTCCATACTATTTTCCATTTTCACATAACTTATTCATACTATTCCTTTACGACAGCATTATTCGTTGGCGTGAGTGCTTGCTTAAGAAAACGTGCGGTGTGATTATTTTTGGCTTCGGCTGCTTTTTCGGGGGAGCCCTGGCAGACGATTTGTCCGCCGCGTTCTCCCCCTTCAGGGCCAAGGTCTATGATATGGTCGGCAACTTTTATCACATCCATGTTGTGTTCGATTATGATTACACTATTTCCTTTTTCAACAAGATGGTTCAATACTTTCATAAGCACTCTTACGTCCTCGAAGTGCAGACCGGTGGTCGGCTCATCGAGGATATAAAAGGTTTTGCCTGTATCTTTTTTGGAGAGCTCGGCAGCAAGCTTGACCCTTTGCGATTCACCGCCCGACAGGGTTGTGCTGCTTTGTCCGAGCGTCAGATAGCCAAGACCGACAGACGAGAGTGTTTTGATCTTTTGTGTGATTGAGGGGATATTTTCGAAGAACTCCAGCGCTTGTTTAATGCTCATATTCAACACATCGCTGATAGATTTCCCTTTATAGCGCACTTCGAGGGTTTCACGGTTATATCTCAAGCCCTGGCATGTTTCGCATAACACGTGCACATTGGGTAGAAAGTTCATTTCAATGACTTTCATGCCGCCTCCCTGGCAGGTTTCGCAGCGTCCGCCCTTGACGTTAAAGGAAAAGCGTCCGGGCTTATAACCCCTGACCTGCGATTCGGGCAGGGAGGCAAACAGCTTGCGTATTTCATCAAACACTTTGGTATAGGTTGCAGGGTTTGACCGGGGTGTCCTGCCTATGGGCGACTGGTCAATTTCAATTACCTTATCGATGTTTTTAATACCTTCTAGGAATCCGTAAGGCAACACCGGTTTTTCAGACCTGTAGAAATGGTTGCTCAGGATAGGGTAGAGGGTTTCGTTGGTCAGTGATGACTTACCGCTTCCTGAAACACCCGTGACGCAGATAAGTGTGCCAAGTGGTATTTCTACATCAATATTTTTGAGGTTATGTCCTTTTGCACCTTTTAATATTAGCTTTTTTCCGTTTCCTTGCCGCCGTTTCAGCGGCACGGGTATCTCTTTATCGTTTCTAAGGTATTGTGCAGTCAGTGAGTTTTGCTGCATGATCTCCAGAGGATTACCCTGTGCCACTATTCTGCCGCCGCTGTTTCCCGCACCCGGCCCCATGTCAACCACATGGTCGGCCGAAAGGATGATGTCGCGGTCATGCTCAACCACAATGACTGAGTTTCCAAGGTCTCTCAGGCTTTTGAGTGAAGCTGTGAGGCGCCTGTTATCGCGCTGGTGCAGACCAATGCTCGGCTCGTCAAGGATATAAAGCACACCTGTCAGTTGTGTGCCTATCTGTGTTGCAAGCCGTATGCGCTGGCTTTCACCACCGGATAAGCTTCTGACAGGGCGGTTCAACGAAAGATAATCAAGCCCCACCTCCAACAAGAAGCGCAACCTCTCATTAAGCTCACGTAAAATCTCTCCGGAAACGACACGACGACGGCTGTCAAGACTATTTTCAAGACCGGTAATCTTTTTCTGTAAATGGAGTAAGTCCATTTCAGCCAGATCGGCAATATTATATTCACCGATCTTAAAGTGCAACGATTCTCTCTTTAGTCGTTGCCCTTTACACTCAGGGCAATCAATCTTTTTCATGAAACTTGCCGCCCATTTGCGTATATTTTTTGAAGGATTGTTTTCGTATTGGTTGTTAATGAAATTAACAATGCCCTCAAAATCAAGCGAGTAGGTGTTTGTTATTCCAAGGCTTTCATTCCTGATCCTGATGATCTCATCACTTCCATATAGAATAATATTTATGGCATTTGCCGGTATCCTTTCAATGGGAGTATCAAGGTCGAAACCGTATTTGGCTCCTATTGCTTCGATCTGTTTGAATATCCATGTGTTTTTATAATTGCCAAGCGGGATTAATCCGCCTT